>NZ_JAWDJI010000224.1:0-16770 GCF_032465655.1 Paenibacillus sp. 3LSP
GATAACACAAAACTTGTAGGTCAGGACTCCGGATTTAGGGGGCCTAGCCGCTTTTACAGTTATTTCAGGAAAAACAGCGATTCCAGCTCAAAATAACTGTATTTTTGCAGGAATCGTGTGCATGACGGGTGTGTTAGGGGGCTATTTTACAGGTATCGTGCAATCGCATAAAAACGGCGAGTAGAGGGCACAGCGTGCGAGTACCGAAAAGCGCTCCAACTCCACCTATCCCAACGTTCCTATCTTACCCGATCACAACTTCTCAAGCTCGCGAAGTAAGTACTCTCGGCGTTTCGCAATATAGTCGAGAATGACCTGACGGTCTGACAGGAGGACATCGGTGGAGTACTTACGCGTGGAATCGGCCATAAGCGCAGGCATCAATGAGGAGTGAAGTGAGTTAATCGTTGGAGCCAGCTGACTCACCGTAAAATGTCGCTCCAGAATCTCCTTCAGTGTCTTGCGATATTGCCTCCGAACCGAGGGGAAGGAGAGCAGCTTTTGGGTCAGCCCGTTGTATCCTTTGATCCGGACGTTGTCGATGTCGCTGAGCTTCCCGTAACTGTTTCTCCCCCAGGTACCCTCGTAATCCCAAGGGCTCATTTGATATTTGAAGCTGCCCTTCTTGCGGAAGATGGCATAGTTTTGAGTAAAGCCGTCAAAGTTTCCGGTGCACACCGCCCCGCCTAACCACCGTAAATACTCCGGAATATCTAAATGCTTCTTCATATAAGCTAGAAGCCTTCGCCCCTTGAGGGTATGAATCCGTTCCACAAACCGCGAGATTCGTGCCAACTCCTGAGAGGTTCCTATCACCAGCTCATAGCCAGAAGCCAGGTTACGCTTGCGTTTTCCCCCCTCACCAATCAGCCGAAAGTTGGCGTTGTTATTGATCGCATAAAGCAGCGAGCTCGTGTTCACTTTCCTTTTGGTAAAAAACGACCGATCTACCCCTTCAATCTCCAGATACAGCCCCTGATTTACTCCATTAATTACCAGATAAACATGTCTCGTTCTTGGACTCGGGACCCCTATTTTCTCAAAAAAACGAAAAGAGAGTGCGTTTCTCATCATGGTAGGGTCATCCCACTCCACGTTGTAATGGATGCTTCTGTGACCTATGCGAAGCTCGTAGGATTTCTTGTCGTAATAACGGGTGTGTCCACCCCGGTAACGGATTTTGACGTTCTCCTTAATATTATCCGTCATGAGTAATGCTTTGGCGTATTGGTCATCCCATACGCTTTTTTCTAGCTTTGCTTGGTCTGACCGGCCGATTTGAAGCGAACGAACGGGGAACCTCAACCTGATCACCTTTCTTGCGGAAGCCTGCCGCATTTCACTTTAATATCCAGAATATGCAGGCAGTAGTCGGATGGTCCGCTTTAACCCAGGGCAACAGGGAAGGTTCTTTCTTTGATTCTTGTAGGCAATTCTACTTTAGTTACAGAAGTGGAAATTTATAGATGATAGATATCAGACTAGGACAAAGGTTAGTCATCGACATATGATGTACTACAATTCCCGCTAGGGTGCAAATGAAAGGAGGGGAGGAACGTGGCCTGCTACCAATCGCTGAGTCAATTAATGTATCTCATAGGTAAGGAAGTTTGCATTAATCGTGGTCAACCAGGTTTCATCATTGGCAGATTAGTAAGCATCCAGAATGATTATGTGGCAGTACAAACGAAAAATCGTCGCATACTCTACTACCATTCGGCTTATATTGACAGCTTGTCCGAAACGAGATGGAAGAGAGTCCCGACGAACTACAGTCAAGAAGTTGAAGTGATCATGGCGCCTCGATTTAATGAACTTCTCTCCAGCCTCCTGCACCATCAGATCCAACTAGATATTGGCGGGCCGCAAGTTGAGAAAGGGTTGCTTACCCGTATAACTGCCGAAGAAGTTGTGATGGAAGTGAATGAGAGGAGTGTAAGGATTCCTCTCGAGCAAATTCGTTATACGGTTTGTGAATGTTAAGCAATTTATGGAAGGGGAAATGGGTTATGGCCATCAGCAATTTAGTAGGAAGCACCGTCCGTATCAATCGCGGTGGTCCGGATTCGGTTGAAGGTATTTTGGCAGGTTATGGATCGGATTACCTTGTCATTCTGGCCAAGGACGGCACGGTTTATATCAAAAACGCTCATGTGAAGAGCTTTAGTCAAAACTTGGGCACGAAAGGGAAAACCAAAGGAACGATGGGGAGAACTGGCCAATCCATTATTCGTTCGTACAATTTCGATGGTGTTCTTCGTGCCCTGAAACACAAAAAAGTGCAAATTAACCGCGGAGGTCCTGAGAAGATCGAAGGAGTTATCTCGGACTATGGCAACGATAGTGTATACCTCATTGTAAATAATGAGCTTGTGCAGGTTCAAACCTATCATATTAAGAGTGTGACTCTGCGCAGCCGCTCTAGCAGCAATAATAGCAGCAGCAACAATAGCAGCAATAACAGCAACAATAGAAACGGCAATAACCGAAACAACAATAGATCCAACAACAACAGAACAGGAGGAAGAACCGGCGGCAGAACTGGAGGTAGAACCTCGGGCAGCAAAAATGCTACGATCTCTTCTGCCGAGGGTGGCCCTGGCGGACCTGGCGGCAGGGGAGATCGCGGCAGAACCGGCGGTGCCGGGACGGGCGGCAGAAACCGCACCCAGGGAAGAGGCGGCACTCAAGGCAGAGGCGGCACGCAGGGCAGAGGTCGCACGCAAGGCAGAGATCACACGCATGGAGACCATTCTCATGATGGATACCACACGCATGGCAGAGAAGGGGACTCTGCAACTGGTGGCAGAAACCGCACGCAAGGCAGAACGCGCGGCGCTGGAACTGGCGGCAGAAACCCGGGAAGAACCGGCGGATTCTCCACTTGGGGTGTAGGTACTGGCGGCTACCAGTGGGGGACCAGAAAGTCGAGCAAAAATGTGAAAAAATCGGCCAAAAAACGGCAAGGAGGATCCTCCAAGGTATCCTCCAAGAAGAAATGGGATCCTTTTCTCTAAGAATGGAACGAAAGCCTTCAGTCATTGAGGCGGTGCCTGGGGCGCCGCCTTCTTTAAAATTTGGGAAAGGACCCGCTTATTCCAGTCGTAAGCGCCAAGCTCACAAATGGCTTGCCTCTCTCCCTCACCACGATGCTCATGATAAAGGAGGTATACGATGCCTATGCTAACTTCTCGCATCGGACAACATATCGAACTCACCATTAGCGGCAGACCACAACTAGACACAGGGCTCTTAATTGATGCAGGAGATGATATCGTCGTCATCTTCAGACAAGAGCGCTATTACTACATTCCAACGAAGCACATTCATCACTTCCGGGTTATTCCATCTCCTGAGAAAGATAATGAGGGAACCTTGTACGAAAACCCGCTGGAATGGGCAGCGGGAGAGTCGATTTCTTTTCGGAAAACGTTATTTAACGCCAGAGGCGTCTTTATGGAAGTTTTTCTGACGGGTGTTCATACGCTTAGCGGTTATCTAACCAGCGTCATGAACGATTACCTTGTATTCTATTCTACGGTTTTTCATACCGTGTATGTCCCATTGGATCATGTGAAGTTAATTATGCCTTATCCGGCCAACAAACCTCCCTTTTCTTTAGAAAATGAAAGATTATACGTGAAGCCTACCGGTCTGACCTTGGCCCGAACGTTTGAGCAACAACTTAAAAAGATGGAAGGGAGTTTGGCGGTTCTCGATCATGGAGAAGCAACGGATAAATTCGGGATCGTTCAATCCGTTGATCGAGGTTTGCTTCACCTTGTTTTAGCTGACGGGGAATCGGTGATATGGAATATTCAGCATATTAAATCTGTCCATTTGCCTTAAGGGGGGAGTAGAAAATGATCGTCCTAGTGTTAATTATACTTTCGGGGTTGGGACTCTTTATGTTGTTAAAACCTTCGGTTAAGGAAGAAACGATTACCCATGCTCCAGTCGTTGATGTTCAGCAGGCCGAGTACGATTACCTTGTTCGTGTCAGCGGTAAATAATCGGCCAGCTAGAGCAGAAACAATTGGAGAATGGGGGTGGTCACTTGATAGAGCTTACAGCTGCAGGCTTAACGATTCTCGCATTTGTTCTAACCACCATCCTAATCTTGTGGCGCCCAAGGGGACTCAATGAAGCGATACCCTCCACAATCGGAGCTATTATTGTCTTAATCAGCGGGACAGTAAACTTTTCTGATCTGCTTCATATCGGAGAAACCGTGAGCGGAGCGGCAATCACGATCATGGCGACGATTATTATGGCGCTGGTCTTGGAAAGCTTCGGTTTTTTTCACTGGGCAGCCGAGGGACTGGCTTACCGATCCAGGGGCTCCGGGATCCGCTTGTTTTGGTACGTGAACCTGATGTGTTTTTTAATGACGTTGTTCTTTAATAATGATGGCAGCATTCTCATCACAACACCAATACTACTCCTCTTGTTAAGAGAGCTTAAGCTCAAAAACCATCAGAAGATCCCTTATCTCTTATCCGGAGCTTTAGTGGCAACGGCCTCCAGCGCACCGATCGGAGTCAGCAACATCGTGAACCTGATCGCACTCAATATGGTTGGGATGAACTTATATATGCATACGATGATGATGTTTGTCCCTGCACTTTTAGGGTTGATCGTGCTGGTAGGTTTGCTGTTTCTTGTATTCTATCGTCAATTGCCGAAAGAGCTGCCGCCCAGATTGAGGTCACATCCATTAAAAACACCGCGGTTAAGTCTCGAATCCGATGAGGAGCTGGAGGAGGCCGTACGAAATCGTGAACCCTTAAAACAAGATACGAAATTTATGCAAAAAATATTGCTATTCGTGCTCATCGTACGCATCAGTTTATTTGTTGCCTCTTACTACGGTTTTCCCGTAGAGCTGGCTGCTGTGCTTGGCTCTGTTGTATTGCTCGGGTGGAGATGGTACAACTTGAAGATCCCGCCATCGGATATGCTTCGCAAGGTTCCGTGGCATATTTTGGTTTTCGCTTTCAGCATGTATGTCATCATTTTTGGATTGCACAACATTGGATTAACGAATTTGCTCATTTCGCTGGTAAATCCTCTAATCCACGACGGCATGCTGAATGCCAGCTTGCTGATGGGAGGAGTGATGACGTCGCTTTCCATATTTTTCAATAATCACCCTGCTCTAATGATCGGAACGATGACACTTACCGAAATGCCGCTGGATCCTCTGACGCTAAGGATTTCTTATCTGGCTAGTGTCATTGGCAGTGATATCGGTGCATTGTTATTGCCGATCGGGACGCTCGCTTCGTTGATCTGGTTCCATCTTCTGAAAAAACATCGCGTCAAAATCACATGGGATGATTACTTGAAAGTGACGATGATCGTCATTCCCCCTACACTGATCTTCACCTTGATTCTTTTGCCTTTATGGGTGCAGTGGATCTATTAAGGTGCGATGAACAGAGTAGAACGCTACCTGGAATAAAAGGAAAAGCACACCGCCTGAACGGTAGTGCTCTTTTGATCATGACAGGCTTAAGGATGGTAGGCTCTGACGGTGTTACCAATGGCTTGCAGCAAGCTCTTGCTGATGTCAGTTGTGTCTTGACTGATCTCCCAAATCATGATGCCACCTAAGTTCTCCAGAGCGTATTGCGTCTTTCTTTGAATGGTTGGGATTCCGTTATAGTGAGCTTGCATGCCGTTAATCATCGATATGTCGGTATTATAGGCGTCAGGGTTCGCTTGCAAAATCGCCGCATAGGAAGCCCAGGAAGGTCTGCCGTAGAAAGGAACACCCAATACGACCTTGTGAGCTGGCATCTTCCGCGTCTCCTTCCAATACTTTGCGCTCATCACGGCAAATTCGTAGGAGGAATGCCGCTCCCCATCACCGCCATCATAGGCCATGACATTAAACCAATCCACGGCGTCGATGACTTTATCGGTCTGGGCGGCCGAGTCCCAATAAATGACGCCTTCAGGTGTTACCCCGCTGAGCACCGCGGCGGTCAACAGCATATTTTGCTTCTTCAGCTCCGCGCTCAAGTAGACCATCAGATCCTCGTACTGCTGCTTGCTGGGGCCGTCGTTTCGCGGATGCTCCCAATCGATATCGACGCCGTCGAATCCGTATTGCTTGGCCATCGCGATAATGGCGTTACCGAACTTCTTGATCTTCTCCGGCGTATTCGTCGCGGCCATAAAGGTGCTTTCCAAAGGAATGTCATTATATGACCAACCGCCTACGGCGAGCAGCGCCTTCACGTTGTTGGCATGGGCCGTCCGAACAATTTGGCTGGCCGCATCCGGGTTGCTCAGTGGAAGAAGAGAGCCGTCGCTGGTCGGAATCGCAAACGCATAGTTAATATGCGTCAGGTTATGATACTGGATGTTGTTGATTTTGCCAGGCTCCCAGCTCGGATAGTATCCTACGACTTTAAAGCCGCTCGGAATTGGATCGGCAGGGTCTACGCTTTCACATCTGCAGCAAGAGGAATAAATAAAGTGATGAATAAGGCCAATACCGCCAAAAAAGCGAATCTCTTACGAAGCATTTGCATTCAACTTTCTTCCTCTCTCCATAGGATCAATCCATCAGAACATCCGTGTTACCAGCCCACTCTGACGATGAGACCTTTCGGATCTCCTACCTCCAGATAGGCGGCTTGTCCGTTCACGTCGTCGTAGCAGAAGCCGTAAGCGAGCCCATCGATGCTGTGATCATGCCAGAACTTCGCGTAATAGTTCGCGGGGGCAGCTTGATAGTATTGATCAACCCGATTCCAGTTGTCAGGTTCCGTGTAGACATGACGGTTCAACGCAGCACATACTTCAGGATTGCTCGCTTCGCCAACACCCAGCAGAATGTCTTGGGTAGAGATGCTGGAATAGCCGGCAAAATAGTTCTCGTAAGCTCCTCCTTCCTGAAACGGCCCTTTCATAGGACTGAGGATACGATAAGGAGCCTGCAAGGTACCCAGCGATTTGAATTCATGAGGGACTTCGTTGACATATTTGGCAAACAGTCCGGAACGGGTTTCTGATTCCAGTTCGCCGACGGTACGGTCGTAGTTCCCCGCCAGATTCACCAGCCGGTGTTGAATCGGAAAACCAAACTGATCGACGCGAGTCGTATTTCCGTGATAGCCGTCCTTATCCACAGTGAACTCGACAAAGTCAAAAATGACATTCAGATTCGGATTGGTGGGATTGTTCAGATCCGGACCGGCAAAGCCGTCGTCAAAGGTCTTCATGTACAAGGGACTACCAACGCTAAGGAACAACCGGCCGGATTCGATCTTCGGAAGGTTGACCCAATTGGCATCGCTGATCTTGTGATAGATGTTGGCATAGTTGATGCCGTCTTTAGTGAGGTGTCCCGGGGCGTTGTTTAAATCGGACGAAATCGGAAGAAGTCTACCGGCCAAATCCAAATAGCTCCATTTGCCGTTTACCGGATTGATGCCGATGACTCCCCAGTAAATTTGATCATCCGTATAAGCCCCGCCCGTGCCGTTCATGACTTTGAGGCTGACGCCGCCCTCGGAAGGCTGGGGAATCGAAGAGGCTGGAATCGAATAAATGGAGTTGGTCGAAGGTTCCGGATCGGGTTGGCCGCTTCGATAAGTGAATGTTGTGGTGTCGTAGGCTGGCACGCCGTTATTGTAAGTGAAAAAGTACTCAATCTCGGCTTGGGCGGCCGAAAGAATGGTGTGCTCGAATCGCGCAGCACCCGCGTTGAAGCTCATCCTTACATTTTGCTGTACTCCGGAATTCACCTTATAGTGGACATCCACCCATGTCGTATTAACCGATGATTTGAACCATAAAGTTACGTTGTTGCCGGAGACGTCCGCTCCTTGAGTGAAATCAGCAGCCGAAGCCGAAATATTCACGGAGATGGACAATAGAAACACGATGAAGAACAAACTAAAGCGCTGAACCCATTTGGTTGTCATAAACCTCCTCCTTTCTTCTGCTATAACTACAGGATTTAGAACTTCGAAGGTCCCCTCCTTTCAAGAAGATTGTATACTTACCTCATAAATTGGAAATTGAGGTAAAATACACATAATCTACTTTACCTAAAATGTAATATATCTCCAGTGTCTTTTGATATATTTTCCATCTATTAATAAAGATCGGAACTATGAGTTTGCTAGATGAAAGATCTAGATCTCAGGACCAGCAGAAGCGATGTCTCCCCGCGGCGTACGAATTTCTTCACGCATAATTCCATCTATTTCATGTACAATAAGGATGAATTCTTTCTATAAGATTTAAGGGATAAACAAAGAATCGGATAGATGGAGGTAGCAGAGTGGAATGAAGCCGATATTGGAAGTAGCTGCATCGTGTGGAATTGCCGAACAACATATCGAATTGTATGGACGGTACAAAGGCAAAATAGAGCCTGGCATCCGAAACGAGACTCGCAACCGACCGGATGGAAAACTAGTGCTGGTAACCGCGATGAATCCAACGCCGGCGGGAGAAGGGAAAACGTTAACGACGATTGGACTAGCCCAATCGCTCAATGCCATCGGACGGACCACCATTGCAGCGTTGCGGGAGCCGTCGCTTGGACCTTGCTTTGGGATGAAGGGCGGGGCCACTGGCAGCAACAAAGCCCAGCTGCTCCCTTCGGAGGATATCAACCTGCATTTCACCGGAGACTTACACGCCATTACATCCGCGCATAATCTGCTGGCGGCGATGGTGGACAATCATATTTTTCAAGGGAATGCTCTGCAGATCGACACCAATCGGATCTTGTGGAAACGGGCGATGGACATGAATGACCGCAGCCTTCGGCAAATTGTCGTAGGACTAGGCGAAGGAAACGGGAGCGTGCATGAATCCGGCTTTATGATCACAACGGCCTCCGAGGTTATGGCGGTGTTATGCCTTAGCGAGGATGCTCAAGATCTCAAGAATCGCCTGAGTCGAATGGTCGTAGCCCGGAACATGGCAGGCGAGCCGATTACTGCAGCCCAGATCGGCGCTGTGGATGCGATGACTGTCCTGCTCAAAGATGCGATCAAGCCCAATCTGGTGCAAACGGCGGAGGGAACTCCGGCGATCGTGCACGGCGGACCGTTTGCCAACATCGCCCACGGTTGCAGCAGTGTAATTGGTACGAAGACCGCTTTGAAACTGGCGGATATCGTTGTGACGGAAGCGGGCTTTGGCGCTGATTTGGGCGCCGAGAAGTTCTTCGACATCAAATGCCGGCAGGCTGGATTAAAGCCGGATGCTGCCGTCTTGGTCGTGACGGTGAAGGCGTTGAAATACAACGGCGGTGCGTCAAAAAACGAGTTGGATCAGCCTAATATGGAGGCGCTGCGAGCCGGATTGCCAAATATGAAGCGGCATCTGGAGAACTTGCGCAAATTTGGGGTGCCAGTAATGGTCGCGATTAATCATTTTACCAGTGATACGGAAGATGAGATTGCGCTGGTGAAAGAGGAATGCGCCCGGTTAGGCGTCAAGGCCGAGCTGTCGGACGTTTGGGCCAAAGGCAGTGAAGGTGGCAGAGAAATGGCGTCGGCTCTGCTGGACATGTTGGAGCAGGAGACGGCGCAGTATACTCCGCTTTATCCCGATGATCTGGACCTAAAAGCCAAAATCGAGACGGTGGTTAGGGAAATTTACCGCGGCGAGGGCATGAAGCTGAGCGCCAAAGCGGCCGCCCAAATCGAGGAACTGGAGCGGCAGGGCTTCGGCCAGCTGCCGGTCTGTATGGCGAAGACGCCGTATTCGTTCTCCGATCAGGCGAATCTGTTGGGCGCACCGGAAGGCTTTACCGTACAGGTGAAGGACATTACCTTATCGGCAGGGGCCGGCTTTGTTGTTGTCCATACGGGGAAAATTGTTACCATGCCCGGCTTGCCAAAGCATCCGGCTGCAGAGCGGATTCACCTTGATGAACACGGGGAAGTTGCCGGTTTACTATAATATGGAAAGAGAGTCCGATTCTTCACGGATTGAAGTGGAGAATCGGCTTTTTTTATGCCTCGGATCGGAAAAATTCCAACCTGAAATCGCAAAATTGCCTCCTCAAAAATCTGCGCCACATTCGTTAGACTAAAGGTATAAATTCGGATGCAGGAAAGGAATCAACCGCAATGAAGAGAGGAAAATGGTTGGCTGTTCTGCCGGTTGCCGCCATGATGATTTCTTTACTAGGTGCATACAGCGTAATTAATGCGGCAAATGATGAGGAGAGCAACGTTTCGGGCTTGACCGATGGCAGTGTAGGTTCCCCGATTGAGCTGACGTTCTGGGCGTTGGGAGATGCCCATTATGAAGCGCTGGCCCAGGAATATATGGCGGAGCATTCGAACATTCACATCCGTTTCAGTAATGCAACGGAATCAGCCGGGGAGGAAGACCGCTTAGAGGCAGCTTTATCCTCTGGAATGGGCGCTCCGGATATTTTGATGTTAAATCAGGAGTCCATGCAGCGCTTGATGGACCAGACGGATCGATTCTATAACCTATATGATTTTGGCGCGAAGAACATCGCACAGGATTATCTCTATTGGGCGTGGAAGCAAGCGGCGACGGCTGACGGTTCTTTTCAAATCGGCTTGCCGGCTGAGGTCAGTCCGACGGTGGTCTACTATCGCGCAGATTTAATGGACCAGGCGGGACTTCCAACCGATTCTGAGGCATTTAGCGCCGCAATCAACAAATGGGATAAATTTGCTGCCGTGGCGAAGCAGTTTACGAAGCAAACCGGAATCCCGTTTGCTGATTCGGCAGAGCTGGTATATAACGGCCTGCGGGACCAATCGACGGACGTGATGTATTTTAATAAGGTTGACGGCTCCTTTATCGCGGACTCGAATCCGCAGGTGAAGAAGGCGTACAATTTTACGGTGACAGGCATTCAGGAAGGCTGGATCGGCAGCTGGGCATTTGGTTCTCCCGAATGGGAACAAGCGATTCACGAGGGGAAGGTCGGCGTCATTCTCGGCCCCGCCTGGATGGAGGACACGATCCGCAGCGCCAAGGCAACAGCCGGACAGTGGCGAATTGCACAAATTCCCGAAGGCTCGGGCAGCTGGGGAGGGACGTTCCTGACGTTGCCGAAGGAAGGCAAGCACCCGAAGGAAGCTTATGAGTTTATTACCTGGTTAACCAACAAGGAGCAACAGTTGAAAGCGTACCAGGCCAGCGGTCAGCTGCCATCGATCCCGTCGGTGTATAACGAAGAGGTTTTTTTGGCGGATCACGATGCGTTTTTTGGAGGACAGGTAATCTCGGAGGCTTACGCTCGATCGGCACAACGCGTCAAACCGGTCTATTGTGGTCCGCAGTTTGAGGAAGTGGATTTACAGCTCAAGCATGCGCTCCAGAACGTGCTCAAGTACCAAGCGAATCCACAACTAGAATGGGAGAAAGCCATCGCCGCTGCAAGAAACGCAGATTGAACATAAGTCATACGGTTATACTGATTCGCAAGGGGGCTTGCCCTCTTGCGAATTTCGCTTTGTCGAAAGATGCAAGGAATCGGCTGGCGGATGAAGAATAATAGAGTAGGAGAAACCTAGGAGGAACGAAATGAAGCTTCGTCGCAAAATCTTGCTGGCTATTATTCTTCTTGTCTTTATCCCCGTCATTCTGATGGGCTCCATCTCGTATTACAGCTTCTCACGAGCGATGGAGAATAAATCGAATAACTTCTATTGGGTCTCCTTGCTGGAAACCGACCGCAAGCTGAAGTTTGCGTTAAACGAGGTGACGACCGTCTCGAATTCGGCGATCGCGCAGCCTTTAATTCAGCAGTTGGTGAAGCAGCCGAATTTTACGGTGAACTATGATCAAAAACAAGACATCAACAACTTAATCAACCATCCGATGATTACGTCGTTTGGCCTGTATTCCAAGGACAAGCTGCAGTATCAATTTAATGAGGCGATGTCCTTTCAGGAATTGAAGCAGCAAAGTTGGTACGGAGCGATGGAGGCGGCCGAAGGACGCCCGGTATGGGTAGGGCCGGGGGAGAACGGTTCAGCTGCCGCAGGGAAGCCAGTTCTGATCCAAGCTCGTTTGATTAAGGATTACTACTCTCTGGAGGATATCGGCGCGTTGGTGATTTATGTGAAGCCGGATATTTTGGACCAAGTCTTTTGGGATGCGGTGACGTTAAAGCAGGGCGATATTTTGCTCGTGAACAAGCAGGGCAATATCGTGTTCGACAAGTCCGGCTCGTATATTGGAGAGCGCACGGAGTTTCCGTTCCTGACTCAGGAGGAGCCGGAAGGGAAAGGATACTATACCGCCAAATATCAAGGCGAACGCTCGCTGATCACCTACTTGCCTTCGCATAACAAGGATTGGTATCTCGTGGCTATTACGCCCAGCAAGCTGATCGCTTCGGAGTCGAACTCGATCCGCGACATCGCGATTGTGCTGGTGCTGGTCTCGCTGATATCGGCTTTCCTATTCGACCGGTTTTTCGTTCGCCGACTGGTGCGCAGTATCATCGGTGCGGTGAACGGGATGAAGCGGGTGCAGCAGGGGATCTTTGTGCCCATTACCTCTTCGGTACGAAGCGAAGACGAAACGGATTTGCTCGTCGATGGCTTTAATCGGATGAGTACGCAAATTTCGGAGCTCATTGAACAAGTAGAGACTGAGCAGGCGCGGAAGAAGGAGTTCGAGCTTCAGGCGCTGGTTGCCCAGATCAATCCTCATTTTATTTATAACTCGCTGGAATCGATCAATTCGCTGGCAGTCTTGCAGGGAAACAAGGAGATCAGCAAAATGGTGGTCTCGCTGGGCAAGCTGCTGCGCATCAGCATTAGCGAGAACCAGCAACTGATTACGCTGGCCATGGAAATGGAGCATGTGCGGCATTATCTGGATATCCAGAAGTTCCGCTTTGAGGAGCAGTTCGACTATAGAATTGAAATCCCCGAGTCACTGAGGCACTATATGACTCAGAAGCTGATCGTCCAGCCCATTGTGGAAAACGCACTGTACCATGCGATCGAGCCTATGAAGGAAAAAGGACTGATCACGATTACAGCGAACGAAGACGAGCGGGATATTATGATTGATGTGACGGATAATGGCCCGGGCTTCAGCTTGGATCGGCTCATGAATTTGTGGAGCAAGGATGAAGGCAACAAAAATTACCGGGGAACCGGGGTTGGACTGCGCAATGTACATGAACGACTGCGCATCCGGTTTGGCAGCCGCTACGGCATCCTGATCTGCTCCTCTCCCGGACATGGCTCGACCATCCGCATCCGCATTCCGAAGCTGCTCCACGATTCGGCAGCGGTGAAACGATAACGACGGAGGAAGGTGGCGGTGAACATGAAAAAGTGGTTTTTGAACTGGGGTTGGATTGCCGTCTACGCCGTCGTGCTGGCCATCTCCGTCTTGATTATCGCAGGCGCTGGTCACGAGCCGATTGAGGAGAAGCAGGCCGAGAAGGTCACAATAACCTTCCGCCACTTCTGGATTAAGGAGCATGACCGGCAGATGCTGAACATCGTCGAGGATGTGGTGGCTCAATTCCAAGAGACGCATCCTAACGTCAAGGTGAACTTCGAAGGTATGGACCAGACGGTCCACCGTGAGCAGAAGCTGAAGAGTGAAATGGTCACCGGGACGCCGCCCGACATGTTCGTGTTGTTTGGGGGAGCTGAAATCGAGCCCTACGTTCGCTCCAACCGGCTGATGGACTTAACGGATTTTGTAGAGGAAAGTGGGCTGAAGCA
Source organism: Paenibacillus sp. 3LSP (assembly GCF_032465655.1). Classification (NCBI taxonomy): domain Bacteria; kingdom Bacillati; phylum Bacillota; class Bacilli; order Caryophanales; family Paenibacillaceae; genus Paenibacillus; species Paenibacillus sp. 3LSP. The sequence continues at coordinate 13,722 of NZ_JAWDJI010000224.1, forward strand.
GCAGTTTCAGGACTTGCATTTGTGGACTTTCGACAATCATATTTACGGGTTACCGATTGAAGGGAATGCGGAGCCGCTGTTTTATAATAAGGAAATCTTTGATGACTTGGGTTTGGAGCCTCCAGAGACGCTGGAGGATTTGAATAAGGTCATTGACGTGCTGATCGCTCATGGGATCACGCCGTTTGCACTAGGTAACGAGGAACGCTGGCCGGCGGCGATCTTCGCCCATTATTTGATGGACCGGTATGCCGGGCCGGGGCTGATTAATGAGCTGGTGCAGGGGGATGAGTCGTTAAGCTTCCAAAACCCTTCTTACTGGAAAGCTTTTAAGCAACTGAAAAGCTGGATTGATGAGAATGCCTTCTACCCGCCGGCCAACGATCTGTCAACAGAGGAAGCGATTGAACGGTTCACTAACGGTGAGGCGGCGATGTATCTAAACGGAAGCTGGGACATCAACCTGTTCCATAACGAGAGGGCACCGGCAGGTTTTCAGAATCAGGTCGGAGTGATCCCGTTCCCGTCGCTGACGGAGGGGGGCAACCGCTCGATCGCCGGAGGGTATACGATCGGAATCGGCTTATCCTCCAATCTGGAGGAGTCCAAATGGGAAGCGGCTCAGGAGCTGCTAAAGGCTCTGTATTCCGAAGAGGTGCAGCGGCGAATCGTTTACGAGGCATCACGTATTCCTTCCATGAAAATTACGTATGACTCGGAAAAAACGGGCCCCGTGTTTGCGCAAGTAGTAGAAATGATGGAGCAAAGCAACCAAAGCTTTGTCCCTTACGATAACGTGCTTCCTCCTGAGGTCAACAAGACGTTCCTCAAGGTATTGGAGGAAATGATCAGCAAACGGGCGAAGCCCGAGGAGGCGCTGGAACAGATTCAACAAACGTCAGAGCAATATTGGCAGCTGCGCAGAAGCTCGCTGCTGAGTGAGACGGATGGAGGTGCAGGATGGTAGCACATGGGGAGAAGTATCGGGTCATTTTGGTGGACGATGAACCGGTGATATTGCGAAGCTTGCGAGTCGCCGTGCCTTGGGAGGAACTGGGCCTGGAAATCGTCGGAGAGGCGCGGGGAGGCGAAGCGGCGCTGGAGCTCATTCGCGAACTGTCCCCGCATATGGTTATTAGCGACATTCGCATGCCAGGGATGGATGGCATCACGCTGATGAAGGAAGTGTTGGCGGAGAATGCGAATCGGCTGTTTATTTTCGTCAGCGGCTATGGGGAGTTTGAATACGCCCGTGAGGCGCTCAGGGAAGGCGCGTTTGATTATCTGCTGAAGCCGATTGACCATGACGAGCTGATCGAGATGATCAAGCGGGCGAAGAAAACGCTGGAGAAGCGGGCGGAGAACGATAAGCTGCTGCACTCGGTGCAGGTGCTGTCGATGTTGGCGAGGGAGCGGATGTTTGCCGAGTTTATCGAAGGCAACCAGAGCCAAAGCCATCTGCAGCATATGCGCTGGCTGGAGAACAGCGAGCTGACACAGGATTATTTCATGGCGGTGATCCAACTGGATCATTTCGTCAAGCTGAATGAACAGTGGTCGCCGGAGGAGCGGCGGCTGTGGTTGTTTGCGGTGCGCAACATTTTGGGAGAATGGTCGGTGGCGCATGGGGCGCTGACGATGTTCCCTTTTCACGGCGGGGAATGGGTGTTGCTGTTCCCGAGTGCACTCACCAGCCAGAAAGAGGAGCTGGGCAGCGATGCCATCCGCCAGATTCAGCTCTATACCAAGCTGACCTGTTCCGTTGGATTCAGCCAAACGGCGGCGGGGCTGGAGCGGTTGAGCGAGGCATATCAAAGCGCTACTCGGGCGTTATATCAGCGGTTTTACAGCGACCGGGCAGGCGTGTTCATTGATCAGCCGGGCCGGGAGCCTGGGGCCGACCGGGAGGCGAAATATCCGAAGCATCTGGAAGCGGTGCTCCTGGACAGCGTTCGGACGCTGAATCGGGAGCGGTTGTTGTCCGCACTGGATGAAACGAAGCAATATCTTGAACAGCAGGCCTTCTCGAAGGAAGCGGCCGAGCGGATGATGGTCGAACTAACGGTCGTGATGTTCCGGCAATATGAGCAGATGAATCTGCTGTCGGAGTGGTCGCTGGAAGGTTTGCTGCAGGAGCTGCAGTCCCTCGGCACACTAAGTGAAATGATCGGACTGCTGAAGACAAACTTTGGCCGATGGATCAGCGAGAGCCGAGATAGCCAGATCAAGGACAATGTGCAGAATGTGATCGCCAAGACGCAGGAGTACATTTTAAGCAACTACCATAAGGACCTCAGCATGGAGGAGGTGGCCGAGCGCGCCGATCTGAGCATCAGCCATTTTTGCCTGCTGTTTAAGCAGGTGACCGGCTATACGTTCCTTGAGTATTTGACGGAATGTCGCATCGATAAGGCCAAGTATATTCTGAAAAACAGCCAAGTCAAAGTGTACCAAGTCGCCCCGATGGTAGGTTATCAGGACCCGCGTTACTTCACCCAGGTCTTTAAAAAGGTCACCGGCATGACGCCAACGGAGTACCGGGAGGCTGGGGCGGTATAGATTGTACGTGGTCGTGCTCACCGGCGTTCCCCGAGGATTTGCGTTGGGAACCATCGCGCCTGCGTCGGAGTGGGTGGGACGTGCCGGATTCCTGCAAAAATGCAGTTTTTGAGTAACTTGTATCGCTAAAAAGCAAAAAGCCTGCAAAAGTGCAGGCTTTTTGTGCGTTTTCCGCCCAATTGCGGCTTTTCAAGAAAACAACTGCACTTTTGCAGGTTTCTATAGCCGTTTGCGGCGGAAGAAGGCGACGAAGGCGGCAGCGGCCAGGAGCACCAGCAAGGAGATGCCGGTTACAAGCGCTTCGCTGCTGCTGCCCGCTTGCTGGCCGTTAGGCCCGAAACCGCGGCCGCCGCCTGGGAAATCGCCGCCCGGGAAATCGCCGCCGGGGAACCCGCCGCCAGGGAAGCCACCCGCAGGGAAGTCACCGCCGGGGAAGCCGCCCGCAGCGTCGCCGAGCTCACCGGCGTCGCCCGGGAACCCTTCCGGAACA
>NZ_JAWDJI010000225.1:0-16375 GCF_032465655.1 Paenibacillus sp. 3LSP
ATCTCCACTCCCTTGTATTTGCACAGACGCTTAAATATTTCGATCAAATCTCTCCCACTATAAATTAATGTTTTCTCGCGTTTGCTCACTCATTCTTAGATTTTCAACCATCAATATTCCAGAGAAGTGGGCGAAGCATGTAATTATGGAATATTTTTCTGGATGAGCCGGTGGCGGGAATAAAGATTCGAATCTTTTTTCCAATCTATTGGTAAATCGTATGACCGCACATTTGGATATCCACTCCATTCCCCTGACGGCTTACCCTCCCATGTCACGCTGGGTCTTCGCCCTTACATTCCTTCGTTCTGCCTCTCAAGGTGTGGACGCCGCTTCTTGCTCCTTTACTGGGTCGTTGCCCTTACGGAATAGATCCTGCGGCTGCTCCGTGCTTCTGTTGTCATTGGTTTACTTCCAAGCTCTTGTGAGAAACGAGAATATCGTTTGAATTTAAGCTACCATCTGTATTTGGGACTGGCGTACAGGTCCTAATACGTCGGACGCATTGTACGGAATGCACTTCGTGCCTAGTGTGTACAGTACGCGAATGAGCTTCCCGCAGAGTGCCACTATAGACTGCTTCTTCTTGAGCGGATTATGACTTCGCTTCGTAAAGTAATGGTGCAACGCCTTGAATTCGGCGTTTTTGGCGACCATCGGCATCATCGCCCGAAATAGCAAGGCTCTTAGTCGGGATCGTCCACGCTTGGTAATCGTGGACTTGCCCTTCTTCTTGCCGGAACTGTTCTCTTTGAGGTTAAATCCAGCAAGACGGATGATCTGCTGCCCATGGTCATAACCGCTAAGATCACCAACTTCAGCCAAGAAGCCCGCCAGCGTAACAACGCCGATTCCTGGTACTGTCAGCATTTCATTTGTACCTGGAATTTGTGCAAGCAATGCTTCCACTTGCGCCATGATTTCTTCAAGTTGCCTTGAGAATAGTTCATATTGTTCCAGTAAGGCCTTGAGCTCGATTTTCGCCGCCGTCAGCCCTTCGGTAAGTCCAATTGAGTTTGTGGCAGCTTGTAGGAGTTGCGCTGCACGTTTGGAGCCAACCGCTCGCTTCACGTCTTCCTTCCATCGGTTCACGATTGTACTCGCGCCAAGCGATACAATCTCCTGTGGCGTCGGGAATTCACGAAGCGTGATGAGCGAGGCCTTTCCTTCCCAATCTTTAAACACAAGGCTGTACTCCGGAAAGAAGCGATCAAGCCAGTTCTGGATACGCCGTTGGACTTGACCGAAGTTCACCATCACCTTCTCTCGAAGGTTCATGAGAATACGAAGATCGGCATAAACGCTCGTAGGCAATTTGGGCTCGCTGTACTTGCCATTGCGAACTAAATCAGCGATTAACCTAGCATCCTTGTAATCATTCTTCGTCGGTGAATTGTCTTCAAGTTCTTTGCTTTTATTGACGTGATGAGGATTCACGATAACGACTTTGATGTTTTCTCGATGCAGAAATTCGGCCAGTGGAAACCAGTAGTGTCCGGTTGGCTCAATGCCCAAGATGATATCCGTCTTGGCGTATTGCCGCTGAAGCTCCTTCATCCACGAAACGAGTTTCGTCAGGCCAGAATGGTCATTGCCGAACACACAGTCCTTACCAATCTCGATTCCGCGGAAATCGACAGCTCTGGCAACATGCGTTTTCTTGGCAATATCTGCACCGACAACAAGGGTTAATTCGGTAATTTGTTGAATACGTTGATTCTGCTTTTTCGATTGCTTATACTTCATTGTGGAGTACCTCCTGTACGGGTAATTGTTCTTTGGACGGAACGTTTCCCAGTTTACAGAAGGTGCTTTTTTTATTCAAACCCCAAATTCATTCATTACAGGAATGGCTCCTCACTTGATTATAGATCTCTTTCAGTCTATACTTCGGGGTGAACACGATATGGTATTTGCACATCCACTTCGTGTGAGCTAAACTATAGCTCTTGTTTGCCATCTAAGACCATTCCTTTCTTTTATTGAGCCTGAACATCTCAATTTTATGGGAATGGTCTAGTTGGTCAAACCTTCGTTCCTCCACCCGCATAGCGGGTGGTTTTTTGTTTCGCACGCTTCGCGAGCTCAACTGGCTAAAGCCATAAAAAAATCAAAAGCGTCATCCCTTCAACGGGATGGCGCTTTTTGGGTTCTGATCTATTCAGTTCACAAATCCACCTCTACCATCGACTGGGCGGTCTCCGGATAATCGGTGATGATGCCGTCGATCGGATATTTGAGCACTTCCTTCATATCCCTTCGGGAATTGACGGTCCACACCCAAACCTCGCGGCCGTCGGCATGGGCCTGGTCCACGAGAAAATCGGTTAACATCACCTGCTCGATCGTATAGAAGTCAACGTCGAGCACCGATAGATCTCCAAGAGCGAAGAACAGAATGCGCCCGATCTTGATCTCGGGAGCCAATTCACGGATGCGGCCAAGCACTTCGCCGTCGAAGGATTGCACCCTTACCTCTTCCTCGACTCCCGCTTCCTTGATGAGGCGGACAACCTCCTCCGCCAGCGCTTCACTCGGCGCGCCGTTAGGCTTCAGGTCCAGCAACAGCTTAATGCGCCCTTGCGCCTCAGCGAGCACGCTGGATAACGAGGGAATATGTATCGGATAACCGTTCGCATCCATCCCGATGTACAGTTGCTGCACTTCATTGAAGTTCATATCCGCGACCCGCTTCTTCAAGCCAGTCATCCGCCGCAGGTCAGAATCGTGGTTTAACACGGCGACGCCATCCTTGGTCAACTGCACATCCAACTCCACAACCTGAAAGCCTTTGTCAATTGCCGAGATCAGGGCAGGCAGCGAATTTTCCGGAGCGTTCGACGTATCTCCGCGATGGACTGCGATCTGCACGTTCCATTTTGCGTAGACGAGGCTCTCGTTTGCCCGCAGACCGATCAGCAACGCAAGGGATATATAAAGGGCGGCGCTCAGGACGTACGCCATCCTTTTCCACTTTAGCCCCTTCCACCAATCGATGATCTGGTCCTCCAGACGACCGATTCGGCTGCGGCGCACTTGCAGCTGATCCTTTGGCCGAATCCATTTTAAGCGGCCCAACGCATAATAAAGCCTCGTCAGCACGAACAGGTTGATGGGCAGCAACAGAAGCTCCAGCAGATAAGCCAGTACCGTCGAAACGGTCAGGGAATAGTGCTGGGACACCAGCGCAAGCACATCCAGGTCCAGCCAGGAAGGAATGTGCCCTAGCGCAGTTACTAGCGCAGAGGTGACACCCACCACCATGCAGTTGAATAGAAGCAGCGTTCCAAACAGCCGCCACCGCCGACCTTGTGTCAACTGATGACTTTGGCGAACCGCCTGCCGGAGGTTCATATCCTCGAGCACGATGCAATGCAGGACAAAAATCCAGCGGAGCAAAGTATACAGCAGCCCTGCGATCAGCATGAGATAAGCTACGGTCATCGTGAATGAAGCATCCAGCACTTGATTGTTCAAGAAGATCGGCACGTTAAACAACGCGTAAAACGAAGCCGACAACGGCGAGTCTACAAACGGAATCAAGAGCAGCAACAACAACAGCAGCTGGAATACGCCAAACCCGAACAGCTTGGGCATTTTATGCAGCACAGTCAACACGGCGTCAGAAATGGGAATCGATTTGCCAAAAAAGCGTTGCTGAATCAGCACGATGAGGACCAACAATTCAATTAGCAGGGTAAAAGAGGCAACGAGCCCGATGAGAATCAGTCCTGCCACACCTTTATAGCTCAACCCGAGCCGGTACACCTCCCCGTTCAACAGGGAACCAGAGCCGACGACCCGGAGAACGCGGTTGAACAGAAACGTCGTCACCGGCAGGACAAAGACGCTCGTAGCCAGCATATATAGCAGTTGAAACAGCAGCAGCTTACCGGAATACTTGCGGAAGTCACGGATACTTCTGCCGATCAGTTTAAGCATGGACCCCCTTCCCTGTTCCATTAGGTCCACCGCGCAGCCCAAACCTTCATCTCATGACAGATCACATGCAAATCCATCCCCTTCGGCGTAAGTGTATATTCGACTGTCACGGGAACGGTAGGATACACCGTCCGCTCCAGTACGCCCTTCTCCTCCAGATGACGCAACGTACTGGTTAACGCCCGCGGGCTCACTTGCGGGATACGGCGCTGCAGCTCCCCGAAACGAAGCGTCCCCCCAAACAGCTCGCGAATCACCAGAAACGCCCATTTTCCACCAAGGACGTCCAACGTTTTTTCGATATTGCATTCGATATGCTCCGGTGTTTTCGGAATGTAATTGCTTGCTTTACGGATGCTGTTCATTCGGTATATCCTCCCCTGAAATCGATGGTTTCGTATGATGGATTCATGATGCTATCTCAGATCCTATAGATTCGATATAGGACACTGTACTTTGTATAGTAAGTAACATGGATATAATTTGGTGAAGGGGTTTTCACTTCTTTCAATTGTATATGAACTTTTATAGAATGAAAATGGTTACAATTCAAATGCTCAAGGAGGATGACGAAACATGGAATATAGAAGACTAGGCGGAAGCGGCCTCAAAGTCAGTGAAATCAGCTTGGGAAGCTGGCTGACTTACGGCGGGTATGTCGAACGTGAAAATGCGGAGAAATCGATCAAAACCGCCTACGATCTAGGGATCAACTTCTTTGACACCGCCAATGTATATGAAAGAGGAGCTGCCGAAGAGCTGGTAGGCAAAGCGCTGAAAGCTTATCCGCGGGAATCCTACGTACTCGCTACGAAAGCGTTCTGGCCGATGGGGGACGGACCTAACGATCGCGGCTTGTCGCGCAAGCACGTGATGGAGCAAGTTCATGCCAGCCTGAAGCGTCTTGGCCATGACTATATTGATATCTTTTATTGCCACCGTCACGATCCGGAAACACCGCTTTACGAAACGCTGCGCACGATCGATGACCTGATTCGCCAAGGTAAAATCCTGTACGCTGGCGTCAGCGAATGGCAAGCTTCGCAAATTGCGGAAGCCGTGGGCTTGGCGGATCGTTACCTGCTGGATCGCATCGTTGTGAACCAGCCGGTATATAACATGTTTAATCGTTATATCGAGAAGGAAGTTATTCCGGTCAGCGAACGCCACGGCATCGGCCAGGTAGTGTTCTCCCCGCTGGCTCAAGGTCTGCTCACCGGTAAATATACATCGGCAAATGACATTCCGCAGGACAGCCGCGCAGCTAAGCTGGAATGGGTCCGCAAAGGAATTACGGAAGAGAACATCGCCAAGGTGAAGCAGCTTGAGGGAATTGCTGCTGAACTTGGAATCACGGTAGGTAACCTGGCCCTGGCTTGGATTTTACGTCAAAACAACGTGGCTAGCGCACTGGTTGGCGCCAGCCGTCCGGAGCAGGTGATCGAGAACGCCAAAGCTTCCGGCATCAAGCTGAGCGAAGACGTGTTGACACGAATCGAAGAGATTCTCAGAGATGAAGTGAAGCTGTAAACCGCCTATGGCTGTTCATGCAGAAGAACCCGGTTCCGTTGATTCGGAGCCGGGTTCTTTTTTTACATGCCTTACGGTATCCCAAAACCGCATTTTTCTGATATCTTAGAGGAAGTCATACCAATCCAAGAATACATCGAATCAGGAGATTTCCCTCATGCGCAAACACATTGTAGCCATCGATATGGACGATACCCTCTGTCATCTCGTGCCCAAGGCGATCTATTATCATAATTTGCAGTTCCCCGACCGCCCGCTCACGATGGATCAAATGATCAGCTTCGATATGACGAAAATTTGGCATCCCGAGTGCAATGAAGACATCTTCTTCGGGCGCCCCGGCTTGTATGAGGAGCTGGAGATCTTTGATGAGCACACCGTCGAGGAAGTACGCAAGATGACGCAGGACCATGATGTCATCATCGTTACCGCCGCCCGCCCTTCATCTGTACAGGAAAAATGGAACTGGCTGCAACGCTGGATGCCGTTTATCCCGTTTGAAAACTTCTTCGTCGCCAAGCGAAAAACATTAATCGACTTCGATCTGCTCATCGATGACGGTCCGCATAATTTGCTGCCAGCCAAGGAAGCCGGGCGGCTCACGATCGGGATCCCGCGCCCGTGGAACGCCCCGATTCAGCAGCAATTCCTCATGAAGGATTCATGGGAGGGCATGAGCGACTTGGTGAATCGGTTGCTGACGGAACGTTACCCAAAGGAATAACTGCCCTCGGCGGTTATTGTTCGTGCCCCCGGATCGGAGGCGAAGCTGTCTCCCCGAAGGACACGTTGATGGCATGGCGGATTTCGACGCCCTCGTCCAGCCATTCGATGTCGATGCTGGACCGGAACGGCGTCTCGATCCGCTGGATAGTGAGCAGCAGCGTTTCCGGCGACTTCCAGGTGAAGGAGGCTGCAATCTGCTCCTCCCCGCCAAACAGCGCCGTCCGCCCCAATCGCCACGTATGACGCCCTAGTTCGATCCGGTGCTCACCGCGCGGGTTCTTAACCGTCAGCACAGCCGTATCCCCTTGAATCTCGATCTTCATGCTTTGAAGATTCAAGTCATTGGGTTCCAGCACGCATTCTTTACCGCTGCCAAGCTCAGCCTCCCCCTCCGAATCCGCCTGCAATCGAGGCGGCTCCAAGACCAGCCCCTCCAATACATGACGCAGTTCTTGCTCCGCCGCCGCATCTTCTTCGGAAGAGCCTTCATTTCCTTCAGAGAAGGCACTCAGCAGGTGCTCCCATACGCCGTTCAGAATCCCGTGCATATCGTTGGTCCCGGACGTCATCGCCAGCACAGCCTCCTGCTCCGGCAGAACGATGCAAAATTGGCCAAACGCTCCGTCCCCCCGATATACACCGCGGCGGCAGCGCCAGAACTGGTACCCATAGCCTTGCGCCCAGTCGCTGTCTCCGCCGTTTCCATTGGAGATCTGCTTGGAGGTTGCGGCCTCAATCCAGCTCTCCTCCACCAGGCGCTTGCCTTGCCACACGCCTTTTTGCAAGTACAACTGGCCGAATTTCGCAACATCCTCTGTCGTTACTTTGAGTCCAAATCCCCCGGTGTTAATGCCGCGCGGGCAGCTCTCCCAAGTCGGATTCTCGATACCCAGCGGCTCGAACAGACGGGGCTGCAAATATTCCAGCAAGGTTTCCCCGGTGATCTTCTGCAGGATGGCAGACAGCATGTAGGTCGCTCCCGTATTATAGACGAAGACCGTCCCCGGGTCATGCTCGACGGGTAAGGCCAAGAACGCCTTCACCCAGTTCCCGTCCTTCGCTCCAGCAAGCGCCCCCATCGTATCCACCGCATGGCCCGTCCCCATCATCAGCAGATGCTTGATCCGCATGGCGGCCAAATTCGGCGATACTTCCTCCGGCACTTCTTCCGGAAAAAAAGAAACAACCGGATCATCCACGCTCAGCTTGCCCTCGTGAACGGCCATGCCGATGGCGGTTGAGGTGAAGCTTTTGCTCAGGGAAAATAACATATGCGGCAGATCCGGCCCATAAGGCGCCCACCAGCCCTCCACCGCAACATGCCCCTGCCGCACGAGCATGAAGCTATGCAATTCAATCGAATGCGCTTTCAAATATTCCAAAAAATGAATCACGTTCCGAGCCGAGATCCCCAGCTCCTTCAGGCTTTTTCTAGGCAGCGATTTCTCCGTATGGACGGACATATACACCTCTCCCTTCATTGGGCCTTTTACCCAATTTCCATTATACACCTGCTGGAGCATGCGGGGTATGGATCTGTGATGGCGATGCAAATCCGCAAAACGCACAGCCGCGCGGCCGAAGCAGCGATGTAACTTTTTCCAGACGCTGATTTTCTCCAAATTTCGCGCCAGCCTATCCAACAACCGAAGCGAAGTATGCTAGAATAAAGAGCATGGTTTGCGATAGAACGAATAGAAAGGGACGTCATCGTTGGCACAATTATTTTACAAGTACGGAGCAATGAACAGCGGCAAATCGATCGAAATTTTGAAGGTTGCCCACAATTATGAAGAGCAAAACAAACCAGTGCTGCTCTTTACTTCGGCGATCGATAACCGTGATGAGGTTGGCTATGTCTCCTCGCGGATCGGGTTGCGTCGAGAGGCGATTCCGATTTATCCAGATACGAACCTCTTTGAAATCGTCCAAAATCATACCCCGCGCTTATACTGCGTATTGGTGGACGAATGCCAATTTCTGAATGAGAGCAATATCAAGCAGCTGGTCCGTATCGTTGATGAGCTGGATATTCCTGTAATGGCGTTCGGATTGAAGAACGATTTCCAGAACCAGTTGTTTGAGGGCAGCCGCCTGCTGCTGATATATGCCGACAAAATCGAGGAAATGAAAACGATCTGCTGGTTCTGCGCACGCAAAGCGACAATGAACCTGCGGGTGGAGAACGGTAAACCCGTCTACACCGGCGAACAGATCCAAATCGGCGGCAACGAGTCGTATTATCCGGTGTGCCGGAAATGCCACGCCAACCCGCCGCTATAAAGCTTCCACATCTAAAATAACGGACCGGCATTTCGCCGGTCCGTTTGTCTTTTCTAATCCATATCGTAAATCGTACCTACCTTCAGTCCGTACAGCTCGTTGTAGATCTTTTCCGCGTAGGCGTCCGTCATGCCGGCAATATAATCGATGATCATATGCTCCCATGTCCAGATTGGTTTAGGTCTAGCTTGGTCCCGATCAAATCTGCGCAGCCAGTCGCCGGGGATAATCGATTTGCTGGTCTCCGGATCAACAAAGGCATCCCACAACCGCTTGATAATCCAAGCACTGCGCTTCTGCAGCCGTTGAACCCGCAAATCTCGGATCATCGTCACCCAAGCGAAGCTCTTCAGCACGCTCACCGTCCGCAGCATATCCATGTCCTCCTGCCCGTCCTTCACGAACGTAACCTTCTGCCAATCGCCGTCGTCGGTCACTCCCAAGCTGCCAACGAACAAGCTGACCCAATAAGCCTTGACTTCCCGACGCGTGCGGGAATAGTCATGATCGCACACCGGCATTTTAACGTTCCAGATGCGCAGGAAATCGTCCAGCACCTCGGCCACCTTAACCTGAATTTGTGGCGGCTGCCATCCCGTCCAGCAAGCGTCCTCCAACGTCATGATCTTCTCGACAATCAGCCGCTGAATGTGCGAGTCCTTGAGGAAATGCTCGTGTACCTCGATTTTTCCCGCCTTGATGCCATCTTCAAGATCGTGGGCCGAATAAGCGATGTCATCGCACAGGTCCATAAGTTGCGCCTCAAACGTTTTCTTGCCCTCAGGAATGCCCCAGCGGTCGCGTATGTAAGAGATGTACTCCCATTCATGCAGATATAACCCTTTCTTGTTGACCGTGCCGGGATAAGGGTATTTATTCATTCCCAGCAGCACCGCATCGGATAGGTTCAACCCATCGATGTTTTCCCGCTTCTCCAGGAACATCATCAGCCGGAAATTGTGGGCGTTGCCTTCAAAATGCTCGTATTTCTGACGTAAGGCAGCCCTCGTTTGCTGCTCTTCTTCCGGAGTCGGTTGTTTGCCTTTTAAAGCTGCCTGTACCTTCTCCTCAATAAGTTTCTCCAATATTTGATCCAGTACCTCTTCGCCTTTATGCCCAAACGGGGGATGACCAAAATCATGGCAGATGGCGGCGCATTCCACTACCTCCGGATCGATAACCAATCCAGGATGCTGAGCGCGGTCAGCCGCCAGCTCCGGATACGTGCGCAGCAGACTGCGCGCCGCTTCCCGGGCGATCTGGGCGACCTCCAGCGAATGCGTCAGCCGGGTTCGATAATAATCGCCTGTGCCGGCCCCAAATACTTGCGACTTCCCTTGCAGCCGGCGGAAGGTCGGGGAATGGATCAGCCGTGAATAATCGCGTTCGAAGGTGGCGCGGTTATTTTCATGTCCGATATTGTCCGGGTATTGGCGGTGCTCTCTGAGTTCGTGGATATTCATGGCTCTTGCACTCCTTGTCGCGTTCTCTCTTTTCTGTTATTGTAGCCGTCCGCAGCCGGAACATAAAGCACCGCACCCCAAATTTGTTACTCTACACCAAAAAAACACCCAGCAAACGGGGGGATGAAAATGGGGATCTGTATCTTCCGCACACCTCATCTCAAGATTATCCCTTTGGATCAGAACTGGGGATCGTCGTTTTTTTGGATTATACTTCATGAGTTTTTCGCGACCGATCTGATGCAACGGGATAATCCTCAAAAAGAGGGGGCAAAAAACAGACTCCAACCAAAAAAGCCGGAACTCCTGAACGGAGTATCCAGCTTCTTCTTTTACGATATGAATCATCAGCTCAGCCCTACCCACGCATCGTTGGAGTAACCGCGCTGCTCCCAATATCCGACATGCTCGCCTTCGATAAGCTCGATGCGGTTCAGCCACTTCACCGACTTGTAGGCGTACATCTTCGGCACAATCAGCCTTACCGGGCCGCCCAAATCGCTTGGGATCGGTCTGCCATCATGCATCACCGCAACCATCACATCGTCCATATTCGCCTGATCCAAAGTGAGGGTATCGGTGTAGACCCCGTCCCCCGAGTAGAACTTCACCGTTTGAGCGTTTGGCTTCACGCCGGCTTGTTGGAGCAACTCGCGCAGCGGGATGCCTTCCCAAGTATTGTTGTACACCGACCAGCCTGTCACACAGTGAAAATCACTGACCTGCACCTTACGCTTCAGCTTAAGGAATTCCTCCCAGTTCCACTTGAACTTGTTGTTCACCAGCCCATCGATCGTGAACGACCAGTTCTCATTGGTGAAAGTAGGAATATCCGTCACCGTATAGATCCGGAAACGCCCCTGCGCTCCGCCGCCAACCACCTGTGCGGAGTCCGGCAGCGGCACCGGATTGGGGACGAGCTTGTTCGCATTCTCCTCCAGCAGTTTATCCACCGCTGTCGTACCGCCGATGCTGCCAAAGGAGTCCCCCAACCATTTCAGAAAGGTTGGCCCTACCGTGACCGCCAACCCTACGCCGATAGCTCCGCGGATAAACGCTCGGCGGGTATAGACCGGCTGAGGAGATGAGGGACCTTGCTGGGATCCAGCGCCTCCCGCCGCCACAACCTCTGCCTTCTTGCCTGCAGCGGCTGGGCGAGCCTCAGGTTTAATTGACCGTCGGGCCGGTTCCTTCAACCATTTGGTTCGGGTGATGGAATGGTAAATGATATACGGCAAGCCAATCCAGGTCAAGAGATCATGCACGACGAGCGCGACATTAGACACCCTCGGCCCCACGGCCTTGAACTGCCAGAGCAGCACGCCAGAGCCAAACCAGCCTAACAACAAGGCTAGGACCACGATGACATTCAACCGTTGCCAAGGCTTTTGTCTCAGTTGCTTCCAATGCTTCCCCGCTAACAGCAAGTAATAAATGACCGGAAGGATCGAAGCAACACCTACCGCAATATGCAGCCATTTGAGCCAAACCCGGCCCTCGCCAAGCAAACCGCGCCAAAACCCGCCAACCAGCAGCAGCCCCGTCAGTGCAAGGATCACAATGATCCAGCCGTTCCAGGTATGCAGGGCTACGAGTTTCTTGCCATACCCTTTGCGCAGGCGCTCCAGTACCCCCTTCATACCTCCACCTCCTCCTTATTTTAGTTGTATATTCTCAGCATGCCTGCTATCATTCGCTTCTAGTACTGTGAACCAAAACGTACTGATGCACCTGTTTGAACGCCCGTGCGACGCAAAATGTTTTTGATTCGCAGCACCAGCTCGCGTGGACTAAACGGCTTGGTCAGGTAATCGTCCGCACCCATGGTAAGTCCCAACAATCGGTCGGCTTCCTCCCCGCGGGCCGTCAGCATGATGATCGGCGTATCCTCCTGCTGCCGGATCCGATCACACACCTCCAGACCGCCAAGCTTTGGCATCATGAGGTCAAGCACCAGCAAATCGGGATGATGTTCCTCCCAAAGGCTCAGCGCTTCTTCTCCGTCTGAAGCGACCCATACCGTCCAGCCCTCTCGCTCGAGATAGCGGCGGCAGACATCCGTTATATTTTGTTCATCGTCGGCAACTACAATTTTGGCGCTCACAACAATGGCCCCCTGGCTTATGCTAAATGTTTCCTGTAATTTTAATCACATTATACCTTGAAGTTTGATCAGTTACGAACTTTGAGTTATTTGCCCGTCTCGCTGCCCATATCATCCATCATTTCATTGTCCATCATTTCTTTATCCTTCATCTCATCGCCCATCATGTCCTGGTCCATATCGCTCTCTTTCATCTCTTCACCCATCATCTCTTGGTTCATCTCACCGCTGCCGGAGGAATTGTTCATCTCCGTGGAGGCGTTAGCTCCGTCATTCATCATGTTCTCCTTGTTCATGTCATTGTTTTTGGCCCCACATGCGGCTAACGTCAGCATGGCCCCCAGCATAAGAATCAATCCGATTTTTTTCATTTCTCTCTTCCTTTCATTATTTAACTTGGTTCGCCCATTATCTTAGCGAATAATGCTAACCATCCAAGAACAAACCACTTGCAAAAGTGTTAGAAAAGTCTTACGAAAGTCTTACAAATCCCAAAAAAAAAACAAAACCCGCTTCAGGCTAAGCCTGAAACGGGTTAAAGTTCTATTTAATTTATCGGGGACGACCAGCAATCCCATACATCAACAGGTCCACCGTATACTCAATTTCTTCGTCTTCATCGATCGAAAAGTCCGGCACCAGGAGCACATGAACCAAAATCATTCCAATCATGACGCTGGCACCGGTTCGGAGGATCCGCCATGGCGGCGCTTCGACCACCTGCCCTTTTTCCTGAAAATGCTGGACCACTCGCTTGAGTCGTTCAAACACGATCTCGGAGGCCAGACTCTTCACCTGCTCCAGCAGCTCCGGCTGAAACGGGACCTCCTGGATCAAGATTTTGATAATTCGCATATTCTCCCGAACAAACTTGAACCGATCCTTCGCCAGCGCGCGAAAGAAGTCCTCTGCCCGTTCATACGGCATATCAATCGTTTTGGCAAAATCCCGCAGCAGAAACGGCGCAACCAGCTTGATCACAATAGGTCCGGCGATAGATAGCAGCAGATCCTTCTTCGTCTTATAGTGGCGGAAAATCGTTCCCTCAGCTACCCCGGCCTTCTGCGCGATTTCACTGGTGGATGTGGCGGCATACCCTTTCTCGGCAAAAATCTCCGTGGCTGCCTCCAAAATTTTGATCTGCTTCTCCGTCTTCTTCTCCGTATCCTCTTCCGTCAACCGGATCAAGTCCTCCAGCCACTGCTCTTTCTTCTCCGACATAGAGGCCTCTCTCCTTTCCCTTCGTATCGTTAGCTTCTTTGTCCAGCGTACTATATTTTACGGTGCTTGCGCAACGCAAGGACATTCGCGAGCATAAAGACGAGGGATAAGACAGCCAACACATACACATCCAGGGCAATTCCGCTCCAACCTTCGCCGCGGATCATGATGCCGCGCAGCGCATCCGCGCCATACTTCAGCGGTGTGATATGCGTGATCCAGCGCAGCCAAGGCGAGATGCTCTCCAGGTCAAACAATCCGGAGAAAAATACCTGCGGCACGATCACAATCGGGATGAACTGAATCATCTGGAACTCGGTATTGGCGAACGCGGACAGTAACGTGCCGAAGCTCAGTGCCGTCAGGGACAGCAGTAACATGATGAGCAACACATATCCAAAAGAGCCCACCATCAAGCTGCCCAGCGCATACACCGTAAACCCGGCGATCAACACCGCCTGCAGGCTGGTGAAAATCCCAAAGCCCGCCATATAACCAACGACGATTTCCCATCGACGCAGCGGCGTCGCGAGCAGCCGTTCCAGCGTGCCGCTTGTTCGTTCGCGCAGAAAAGACACCCCCGCGATCAGAAACACGAAGAAGAAAGCAAACAATCCGATCAACACCGGACTAAAGCTGTCGAAGCTCGACATGTCTGCGGATCCGTGCAAGTATTGGAACTCCGGTGCAACGGCCTGCCCGTTCGAACTTCCTGCGACTCCGGCTGGAGCCGCTTGCCCTTGAAGCGTTTTTTGCATAAGAAGCATGACCGCCTGGTTTTTGGAGGGATCACTGCCTTCCAGCTTCACCTGCGCTGCCCCCTGATCTAAGCGAATAAATGCATCAATCTCTTGATCAGCCAAGGCTGCTTCAGCCGCTTCCACGGTATCGTAGGCAGTGACTTTCGCATCAGCAGCGATTAATTTCTCCGTTATCGCCGCCGGCAGCTCTACGGTACCAATTTTCGGTTGGTAGGTATCCCCATTGAACACAAGATACATTAAGGATAAGACCAGAAGCGGAGCGACAACCAACAACGCCATCGTTCTTTTATCATGAATAAACTGACGAGCGATACGAACAATGACAGCCCGGATTCTCATACACGAACCCCTCCGTAATGCAAAAATGCTTCCTCAATCGTTGCGCTGCCAGTCTCTTGTTTCAGCGCCTCCGGCGTACCTACGGCAATCAGATGGCCGTCCCTCACCATCCCCAGCCGATGGCATTTGTCAGCTTCGTCCATGACGTGGGTCGTGACGAGAATCGTTGTGCCTTTTTGGCTCAGGTTTTCGAATTCGTCCCAAATTGACTTGCGCAGCACCGGGTCGATCCCGACGGTAGGTTCGTCGAGAATGAGCACCTCGGGCTCATGCATAAGCGCGATCGCCAGCGATAAGCGGCGTTTCATCCCGCCGGAGTAAGCGCTGACCGGACGCTTCAGATGATCCGTCAAATTGACGAGCGCCATCACCTCTTCGATCCGACGCTTCATTGTTGCACCTTTCAGCCCAAACAACGCCCCAAAAAACTCCAGATTCTCCTTCGCAGTAAGCTCGTTATACATTGCGTCAGATTGAGCCATATAGCCGATGCGGTTCATCATGCTAAGCTTGGGCATGCGGATGCCCAGCACCTCAACCTCGCCGCTAGTCGCTTCGTCGATGCCGGCGATCATTTTGACAAGCGTTGTCTTGCCCGAGCCCGACGGTCCCAGCAGTCCAAAAATCTCATTGCGCCGCACCTCCAGGCTGATCCCGTGCAGCACCTCTTTATCATTGAACTTGCGAGTCACACCTTGCGTTCGAATACAAACTTCTTGGCTAGACATCTGCACCACTCCTCTAGGGGACAGGTTATTGATGTGAGTACTTACTCACATTTCCTTAATGGTTCAAATATACCCCCAGGTGCGAAAATAGTCAAGTGAGTAATCACTCATTTTTGCAAGTTCCAGTAGAATACATCCTAAACGAACCGATTGAACTAAGGTCAGTCTCCACTTTAAAACATAATGCCTCTCCATAAACCAAAAACGCCCCTCTCCCGCTAAGCGAGATTAGGACGTTCTTGGTTTTCTTTAGTGATCGATCACCATTCAACCGTCAACGACACTGGGCAATGATCGCTGCCCAAGATGTGGCAATCGATGCCCGCATCCTGCAGCTTCGGCGCGATCCGGGAGGAGGCGAGGAAGTAGTCGATCCGCCAGCCGATGTTCCGCTCGCGAATTTTCGGCATATACGACCACCAGCTGTATACGCCTTCACGGTCCGGGTAGAAATGCCGGAACGTATCGATAAACCCGGAGGCCAGCAGTTCCGTCATTTTACCGCGCTCTTCCAGCGTAAACCCAGAGTTGCCTTCGTTGGACTTGGCGTTCTTAATATCTATAGGATTGTGAGCGACGTTCAGGTCGCCGCATACGAGAACAGGCTTGATCGCATCCAGCCCCGTCAGGTAGGTACGGAACCGGTCCTCCCATTCCATTCGGTAATCCAAACGTGAGAGGTCGCGTTTCGCATTTGGCGTATACACGGTAACGAGATAAAATTGCTCGAACTCCAGCGTAATAATCCGCCCCTCCGGTTCATAATCCTCCTCCATGCCATAACGCACGGACAAAGGCTTGATGCGCGTGAAGACGGCGGTGCCGGAGTAGCCTTTTTTCTCCGCATAGTTCCAATACTGCTCGTATTCGCTGCCAAGGTCCAGCTCGATTTGCCCTGCCTGCAGCTTCGTCTCTTGAAGGCAGAAGATATCTGCATCCGCCTCTTTGAAATAGTCCAAGAATCCCTTGCCCACGCAAGCGCGCAGTCCGTTGACGTTCCATGAAACCAGCTTCATGATAATCTCCTTGCCTTGATGTAATCGAGAAAACGTAAAAGCAAACCAAATCTAGCAATCTCGTCTATGAATCATAATTCCAGTTTAACACGTCATACGCCGTTAAGAAAAACGTCTATCTATCGACGTACATTCAAAGTAGACAGACCGCGTTTAGCTGATGTTTTTCTTGCGATATCAGGATGTCAATCCCCGTAGTTTATACTTTCTGGCGTGTAATATAATCAAAATATAAAGAGGAAATCCCCAGCGACTATCG
>NZ_JAWDJI010000226.1:0-2662 GCF_032465655.1 Paenibacillus sp. 3LSP
TTTTACAAACAATTTTTCTGTAATTTCTCATGTCAGGTTTGGTGCAAGGCTAGTGCCGGAAGTGCCACTTCCCAGTAAAATATACTCGATTTTTCGAGTATATCCAACCGACGACTCGGATGAAGACCGATAAAGGGGACTGGTAAACCATCACGAACATGACGGACATCACGGCGGGCGGGGGCAAGGCGAGAGGTCTGATAACCAGTCGATTCCACGACCTATGACCGCGGTAAGGCAGATACCTAATAGCCAGTCGATTCACACCTCATGACCATGGATAAGGCAGATGCCTGTTAACCAGCCGACTCACGACTCATGACCGCGGTAAATCAGATGCCTAATGACGACCAATCGCGGCAGATAACCAACGGGCAAGGCAAACGACAGGTAAAGGCAGACGACGTCTCTGACGACCGCCCCCTTACCACTTCCAACATAAAAAAAGAGCCGCTTACCAGCTAGCTCTTCTCCTCATCATTCGGATACAATTTCCGCAGGTGCTCGACCGACTGGCGGATCAACTTGCGCAGTACGTCCACATCGATGTCGGCGACTTTATTAATGTAGACACACCCTTTGCCTTGGGTATGCTTGCCTAAGGACTCCAGCAAAGCGTCTCGCTCAGGATCATTCGAGGCAAGATACAGGCTGATCTTCGCCTTCCGAGGCGAGAAGCCCACCAACGGCGCATCCCCTTCGTGGCCGGAGGCGTATTTGTAATGGTAGGAGCCAAAGCCGATGATGCTGGAACCCCACATTTTGGCCGGATAGCCCGTGATCTCCGTAAAAATGTCCAGCAATCGGTAGGCATCCTCCCGCTTCTTCGCATCGGCTACCCCTTCAATGAACTCGATGACGCTGTTGTCGTTCTCTTTGGTCTTCAGCTCGTACACTTAGAACCCTCCCTCTAACATCTCATCACCCGGCAACACCCGCCAATTCAAGTCTCACCACAAGCCTGTCTCATTTCATCATTCCTTATCCCTGGCTTCCTCCACTCGATCCAGCCACTCGTTCATCAGCGCGTTAAACATGTTCTCCTGCTCAATCTGCAGGTTATGCCCAGCCCGGTCTACGACCGCAAACGTACCGCGTGGATACAGATCTAATAAGCGAAGTGCATCCGCATATCCCACTGACGTATCCTGACGGCCAAGCAGGAATAACGAAGGTGCGTCAAACGTCTCTTGATCGATCGAAAAAGAAAACCCATACCGCGCCCGAATCTTGTCCAAAAAAGCGGAATCTGCCACTCGACAGCCGGGAACGATCTCCTTCGCATATCTCTCCCAAGTGTGTCGATCAATAACCGCGCTCATCGAGCGGAAGTCCTCATACTCCTCGGGAGACAGTTCATTACTCAGCGCCGGATCCTCGTAAATCACCGTATGGTCCGGCAGCTCCCGTTGAGCCGGGTCCGGTACGATCAAGGGACAAATAAACGCCGCTCCCTCAACTCGCTCGGAACGACGGGCGATGATCCCTCTCGTTAAGTACCCGCCGTAAGACTCTCCAACTACCGCAAAACACGACTCCGGCACCAAGGCATCAATTAACTCCAGCACCGCATCTAGCATTTCGTCCGTACTTTCAATCCCCGCGTAATTCTTCGACTGTCCCATGCCCGGCAAATCAAGATAAATTCTTCTCCAGCCCGCGCGGTTCTCAAATATCGGTTCCATGCAGCCGCTCATCAGACGATGGTCGGGCGTAAATCCATGAATCAGCACGATCGGCCGCCCGGAGCCCATCTCCTCATAATAAAGTTCTGCTTGGCTGGCTTTAAAATAAGGCATCCGCAACACTCCTTCGAACATGATGCCCTCATCATAATGCGAATATATGTTCTTGTCCAGACCTAAATTGACCACGCCTTATTCAGATTGAGCCTGATCTCCCATCCATCTCATATACACCCTGGCATTAAACCCCGCTTGCTTCCGAAACCAGCGCTGCGGCTTCCGCCGAAACTCGACATATCCCAGTCGCTCATACAAGCGAACCGCAGCAGTGTTGGTATCCACTACCTCCAAAATATAATCGTCATAGCCCAAACGTGAGATCAGCTCATGGTTCAGTTGGCTGGCGACCCCACGCCCTCGTGCTTGCTTAGCCGTAGCAACCGCCTCGAAATAACACTGTCCCTCCGCCAAGTGCAGCGGTTTTTCCAACTCCCGACGGACCAGAAAATAAAACAAACTTCCCTTCATCCAACCAAGTTCCTGCTGCAGCTCAGCCCGTTGAAATCGGAAAGCCCGCTTCTGTCCTGCGGAATACGCGAAGATCCCCAGAACCTGTCCCTCCTCCAAGGCGACAAAAAACTGCTCTCTCACCAAAGCATGCACAAGAGCCCTCGCTAATTTGTCCCGGTCCGAAGTAAAATATCGCAGCGAATCGTAAAAGCCCTCCACAAAAATCTCCGCCGCCTGCGCGGCTTCTCGATCCCCGAGCTCCGCCAAATTACGAATCACGAAATCACTCATATCACCGTTCCTCCCTTCTTTTCTCTACTATATAAAAAGGTGAAATAGGCACAGAACAGTCCTCAGCCGGATTCCCCATCCTTCCCGCGACTTAAACCCAGCATCACTGCCTCTCCAGGTAAAATCATAACCACCCGTCCAACGGGTGGTTTGCTCTTGGGGTATAACCCCTTGTT
>NZ_JAWDJI010000227.1:0-2075 GCF_032465655.1 Paenibacillus sp. 3LSP
GGCGCTGGGCGCGGCCGGGCTTGGCGGCTCCGCCGCTAGGCCCGGTCGCCCCGCTGCAGCGGCGTCCTGGCCGGGACGCACTGCTGCGCCGGTCAGGTCGCCTGCGCCCGATTCTTGGCGCGGCCGTCCGCCTGCGTCTAGGCCTGACCGCCCGGCTGCGCCTGCCCGTGGCTCTTGCGGCCCGCTCATTTGCGCCGCCATCTCATGCCCTGCGGCGTATCTTCGAGCACGATGCCGCGGGCATCCAACAGGTCGCGGATTTCGTCCGCGCGCGCCCAGTTCTTGGCCTTCCGCGCTTCAGCCCGCTCCGCAATCAGCGCCTCGATCTCTTCCCCAGGCAACTCCGTCTCCGGCGGCAAAGCGATACGCAGCACGCCGTTCATCTCCTCGAACAGCTGCAGCGCCGCTTCCAGATCACCGCGTGCTGCCACCGCCTGCTGCAGCAGCGTATTCACTTCGCTCACCCATTCAAACACCGCCGTAATCGCGTCCGGGGTGTTGAAGTCGTCCTGCATTTTGGTATGGAACAAATTGCGGATCGTCTCCAGCTTCTCTGCCCACTCCGGGGTAACCTTCGGTTCCCCGCCCTGCGGTGCTGCGCTCAGACGATGGCGAAGGTTGTTCGCGGCGTTGCTGATCCGTTCTACACTGCGCTCCGCTTGCAGCATCGTCTCTTCCGAGAAGTTCAGCGGATTGCGATAGTGAGTCGATAGCATAAAGTAACGGATCGCTTCCCGTTTATATTGTGCACGCAAATCCTTGACAAGTACACCGTTGCCTAGGGACTTGGACATTTTTTCCCCGTCGATATTGATATATCCGTTATGCATCCAGTATCTGGCGAGCGGTTTGCCCGTGGCAGCTTCCGATTGTGCAACTTCGCATTCATGGTGCGGGAACTGCAGGTCCTGACCCCCGCCGTGAATGTCCAGCGTGTCGCCCAGCAGTTGCCGAGACATCGCCGAGCATTCGATATGCCAGCCGGGACGACCTTCGCCCCATGGGCTGCTCCAGTGGATTTCGCCGGGCTTGGCCGCTTTCCATAGCACGAAATCCTCCGGATTCTCCTTACGTTCGTCCACATCGATGCGGATGCCAAATTGCAGCTCGTCGATATTTTGACCAGACAGCTTGCCGTATTCCGGAAATTTGTGCGTACGGAAAAATACGTCCCCGCCGCTTTCATAAGCAAACCCTTTTTGCTCCAGGTCGCGGATAAAGTCGATGATCACATCCATGTTCTCCGTAACCCGCGGATTTGCTGTGGCACGCGGAATTCCAAGGCCGTCCAGATCCTCGTAATAGGCTTTAATAAACATCTCAGCCACTTCCGGCACGGTGAGCTTCATCTCTTCCGCTTTGCGAATCAGCTTGTCATCTACATCTGTAAAGTTTACAACGTAATTTACATCGTATTTCTGATTCTCCAGGTAGCTGCGTACCACGTCAAAAAAGATCATCGGCCGCGCATTCCCAATATGAATATAACCGTATACGGTAGGTCCGCAAACATACATCTTCACTTTTCCCGGCGTCAGGCTGACGAACTCTTCCTTCGCCCGGGTTAAGGTGTTATAGATTTGCAATGCCATACTACACTTTCCTTCCCTGTAAGGTTAATTTCCTGCGGTTGATATTGGTTGTTTTCCAATTGGCTTTCCATCACGATGGGGGTCATCGGAGTGAATGCGACATCGAATCTTGAATTCAGTCAGTCGCTCCGTTGCTCACGTAGATCCACCTACGCTCCGCTACTCACTCCCTCCTTCATCCAACCTTCTCGGTGCTGAAAACCCAATTTGAAAACTTTGATTCTATGCGGTTGTTTTCCAATTGGCTTCCCATCACGATGGGGGTCATCGGAGTTGGTGTGGCGTCAAGCCGCCCCCATTGCTAACGGACCTCAGAGACCTTATTGTCTCATTTCCCAGGGTTTTCCCCGTCTAGCTAAGATGAACGTAAACAAAAGACAGCCCTCCAAATTGCTACATCTCGTAGGTTAAAATGGATAGTGATTAAACCCAACCATTTCAGAGCTACATAGCAAAGGAGAGCTGATACTATGCAGTCTACCA
>NZ_JAWDJI010000228.1:0-68673 GCF_032465655.1 Paenibacillus sp. 3LSP
GTACCCGTCACATAGGATGCCGCTTCGGACACCAGGAAGGTGATGACCTTCGCCGCCTCCTCCGCTTGGCCAATTCGGCCCAGCGGGATGCCATGGCGCGGATCGGTTGCAAACTGCTCCCAGGTCAGCTCCGGTGCAGCTTGACGCCATTTCCGTTCGATCTGGTCGCTGCGGACAAGCCCAATGCATACCGCGTTCACGCGGATCTTGTCAGCTGCCAAATCCTTGCTCATCGCCTTCGTTAAGGCCAGACCAGCAGCTCGGCTGACCGATGTTGGCAACGAGGAAGCGCCCGGAGTTTTACCGCCAATCGCCGTGACGTTCAAAATCGCCCCGCCCCCTGCTTTACGCAGATGGGGCAGTGCGGCCCGGGCGAAATTCACCGCGCCCAGCAGCTTCAGATCCAAATCCGCCCCCCAAGCTTCGGCCTCCACCTTCTCAAACGGAGCCGCCGCTGAGGTACCTGCATTGTTGACGAGAATATCAAGTCCGCCAAAATGCTGGGCTGCCTGCTCGACGACCCGGCGGGCATCATCACCCGAAGTGGCGTCAGCGACAAGGACAAGCGGCTCCGTCCCCGTCTTCTCACGGATCGCCTTAGCCGCTTCCTGCAACGGCCCTGCGTTCCGCGCCACGATAGCGACCTGGGTACCTTCCGCAGCCAACGTGATGGCGGTTGCCAGCCCAATCCCTTTGCTGCCGCCGGTAATAATGGCCCGTTTTCCTCTCAATCCAAGATCCAAGTGAATCCCTCCTCGACAACATTTTTTATGATGGATGAAGGTGATGATTCGAAATTATGATAAATCTTTGGCCTTCAGGTACTCCGCTTTATAGGCAGCGGCTTTCTGGGCAATCAAGGAGAAATCTCCCCGCTTCACCGCTTCGTTCGTCAAATCCGAGCCGATTCCCACAGCGACCGCACCCGCTTGGATCCATTCGCCGAGGTTCGCCAGCGAAACCCCGCCGGTTGGCATAATATTCGCCTGCGGCAACGGTCCTTTGATCGCCTTGATCATAGACGGATCGTACAAGTTGCCCGGGAACAGCTTCACGATGTCCGCCCCCAGCTCCAATGCCTCCTGGATTTCCTTGATCGTCATACATCCAGGCATCACCGGGATGCGGTACCGGTTACACAGCGTCACCGTGTCACGGTTCAAAGATGGCCCGACAACGAACTGAGCGCCGCTTAAGATCGCAGCCCGCGCCGTTTCAGGATCCAGCACCGTACCTACGCCGATAATCGCGTATCGTGATTCGTCCTGGGTGTCCCAGCTGTATTTTCGCGCCAATTCCTCAATCGCCCGCAAAGCAAACGGAACCGTCATCGTCACTTCGATGACTTTAATACCGCCGGCAATGGCCTGCTCGGCCATTTGCACGACTTCCTCCGGGGTTTCTCCGCGAAGGACGGCGACAACGCCTTCCTGTACGATTTTTTGCACAAGCTGCAGCTTCTTCATTCCTTAACCCTCTTTCCCATCAACATTGTTCTTTATACCTTACATCGAATAAGAATACGACTCCAAATTCACACGCTCGCCGTTTATCCACCGATCCCCTGGAAGCCCGGGACCTTTGACGCTTAACGTAAGCTGGATTCCTTCGGCATAGGTGGTATAGGAGGCATCTATCCTGCCCGTGCGAACATCTGCTGTAAAGCGTGGGGCATGGGACTTCATCGTTAATATGAAATCATCCAGGCTCTTAATTCCCCGCTCGCCTGCTTCCGGAAGGCCTATCGCCTCCACCACAATGCCCACGCAGCAGCCTTCCACCTCGACCTGGAGATAGCCGCTCCGCTCTCTCACCTGATAATCTCCCGACACATATACAGCAAAAAACGTCTCTTCAACCTTTCCGAATATACCATTCGCGGTAAATCGCCATTCTCCTTCCGGAAGCACGCCATTAACCTGCCCGGGTACCTTCTCTGGCAGCGAGTAGACCGCCATTACGACATTATGATGATACAGGACTTCCGTCCATTCGCTCTGATGGCGCGGGTCGTTACCGCTGGGATCATATCCTTTGCCGGGATGGAAAAAGTACAGCTGATTGCCCTTCTCGCCGCGGACCGGCAAGCTGTACAGCCATCTCAGCTGCTCATTGTCGAATTCTTCGACTCTCTCCCACAGTCCGCCTACCGCGAAGTGATCGGTCAGGTAGGCATAAGAATGGAGCCGCTGCTTAACGCCGCCGATCTCCTTGAGGAAGGCTGCCATGGTTTCGGCAGGCTTGTCACGCGCCAACGCTCGCACGCAAGCTGATGGAGGAGCCTCATAGAATAGAAGCCCGGCATACTCGGTGCGCGGCATCGCTTCCGGCAGCTCGAAATCGCCGAACTGCACATAGTCGTGCAGCACGTTGGCGTCCCGCGGTGCATCATGCGGCCAACCACGGGCATGGGCGCCAACCCATGCTCCCTTGAAATAATAAGTAGCCCGAATCGTCCATAGATGGTCTAACATCTCAGCCAGCTCGGCCTTTACCTCCGCATCCTCCATCAGCACCCAAGCGCAGGTGTACGCCTGAATCCAGTGCCAAAACCACGGCAACGCGCCGTATTCCGCCATCCCCTCAAGGCGCAAACGAGCCAACGTTTGCCGTAAACATTCCCTGCCGTCGGCAAACAACGCCGCATCTCCATATCGCTGCCCCAAGATCAGCTTCGCAGCCGTGTACTTTGCTTCATGGTGGTTATATTCCCGCAAAGGCTGGCGATAGAAGTCGCTTCGATAGACATGCGACAGCGCGTCCTCGAAGCGGGCTGCCAATTCCGGGCTTAGCTCTACCCCATACCGGTGCATAAAATACACCATCAAACTGCCCATGAGCTCGACCGGGAGTACATGCGGCTTAGCCTGCTCCGGTGTTGGATCCAGTCCCAGCGGCCAGTGTCCGTACGTCGGGCTGGACGCCGCCTGATCCTGGAGTTGAAGCACGCGCAGCAACACCCGCTCAGCGAGCCGCTTACCTTCCGTCCGATCAAATGGCAGCGTTTCGTCCGGATCTACGGCAGCGGCAAATAAATAGGAGGCGTAATAATAGTTGTCCCGGATATCACCATGAAACCACAGCCCGCTTTCCCGAAGCGGTTGCCGCCAAGCGGTCGTTGCGACTTTTCGAACGATTGTCTTCATTCGAGCTTGATACAGATTCATCTAACGTACCCCTTCCCCCACATCCTACCATGGTTTCCATCGTGGCTAAAGCCGATGAATCCACGATTTCCTACGGTAAACATCTGAAATTCGCATCTTCATTCGAAATGGTGCAATAGGGTGCGACCTCTTGCCAAATGAACCTAAATGGATTAATCTGAACCTATATGAACATTATACACCAAAATGAACGTGAAAAGGAGAGATTTTACATGGAACGTCGTTACGCTTCGCATCCCCAAGAGGTCAAGCAATTTGATACCGACCGTCTGCGCAAGGAATTCCACATTCCCACCTTGTTTACGCCGGATCGATTAGAGCTGGTGTTGACACACGAAGACCGGCTGATTATCGGAGGCGCGAATCCGGTACAGCAGGATGTCAAACTGGAGACGGATCTCAAAGAGCTGGGCGTCTCCTACTTCCTCGAACGTCGTGAGCTTGGTGCCATTAATGTAGGCGGACCAGGATCGATTATTGTCGACGGAACGGAATACGAGCTGAACAACAAGGATTGCTTGTACGTCGGCAAGGGCTCGCGTGAAGTGATTTTCCGCAGCAAGGATGCTTCGAAGCCAGCGAAGTTCTATTTGAATTCGGCACCGGCGCATAAAGAGTTCCCTACAGCAAAAACAACGCTGGCTGAAGCGGAATCCGGAGCGCTGGGCTCGATCGAAAACTCCAATGAGCGCACGATCCACCGGTTTATCCACGAGAACGGCATTCAAAGCTCCCAACTCGTGATGGGGATGACCCAACTCAAGACCGGCAACATGTGGAACACGATGCCTGCCCATGTTCACCCTCGCCGGATGGAGGCTTATATGTATTTTGATCTGGCAGAAGACGCTGTGGTCTTCCACCTGATGGGTGAGCCGAACGAAACTCGTCATCTCGTTGTGCGTAACGAGCAAGCGGTCATCTCGCCAAGTTGGTCGATTCACAGCGGGGTAGGAACCAGCAATTATACGTTCATTTGGGGGATGGCCGGCGACAACAAAGCTTATGCCGATATGGACGCCGTTCCGATGAAAGACTTGAGATAAGAAAGAGTGAAAGCTTGCATGAATCCGATTCGACGTTATGAAAAAATTATGGAGGTTCTGCTGACACAAAAGGAAGTCACGGTAGCGCAACTAAGCGAAAGCTTGGGCGTGACCGGCAAGACGATCCGGGAGGATCTCGCCAAGCTGGAGGAACAAGGGCTCCTGGTTCGTGTACATGGCGGAGCCGTGCTCGCCCAAAGCGATCAGTATGGGATTCTGCCGTCCAAAGAGCCGCTGACCAAGCATGCGGATGAGAAGAAGGACATCGCCCTCCTCGCCCTCCATCATATCCAAGAAGGCGATATCATCGCACTGGACGGGGGGAGCACTACGCTGGAAATCGCCCGGCGGCTGGAGAATCGTCCGCTTACCGTCATCACCAACGACGTATATATCATCAGCGAGCTGGCGGCCAAAGACCAGATTCGTCTGGTCGTACCCGGAGGCTACCGCGTCCGCAACATGCTGGCCGGACCCGAATCGGCGGCGTACGTGCGTCAGTTGAATATCCAGAAAGCCTTTATCTCGGCTACCGGCATTCATCCGGAACACGGACTGTCGATTTACACCGGGGATTTGATTGACTTCAAGCGGGCGTTGATCGAAACATCTCGCGAGGCGATCGCCGTCTTAAATCATCAAAAGTTCGGGCAGACGGCGCTACGCACCTTCGCCTCGTTGAGCGAAATCTCGCGGATCCTTACCGATCGGGGACTGCCCGCCGAGTCCGCGCTGCCGTATGAACGTGCCGGCGTAACGATCGAATACGCAACGAAATAAACGAAAGCGGATTGATGGGAGGAACGTAAACTTATGCATCATCTTTTTGACTTAACGGGCAAAACTGCCCTGGTCACCGGGGCTTCCGGCGGACTAGGCCAGGGGATTGCAGTCGGACTAGCCGAAGCGGGGGCCAACGTCGTTTGCGTCTCGCGCACCAGCAGTGCGGAAACGGTCAGCCAAATTACAGCCTTAGGCCGGAATGCGACGGAAGTCGTGGTTGACCTCAGCGAGCATGACAAGCTGCAGCATACCTTTGACGAAGCAATCAAATTAACGGGTGCGGTCGACATTCTGGTAAACAACGCCGGGATCATCCGCCGGACGCCAGCGAAAGATCATAGTGAACAGGATTGGATCGACGTCATCCAGCTGAACCTGAACACCGTGTTCTTGCTCTCGCAGATCGCTGGACGCCATATGATTGAACGCGGCAGCGGCAAAATCATTAACATCTGCTCGATGCTCTCCTACCAAGGCGGGATCAACGTGCCCGGCTATACAGCCAGCAAGCATGGGGTTGCCGGCTTAACGAAAGCATTTGCCAACGAATGGGCTGCCTATGGGGTCCAGGTCAACGGCATCGCCCCCGGCTACATGGTCACGGACAATACCGCGCAAATTCGCGCCGACGAGAACCGGAAAGCTTCGATCACCGATCGGATTCCAGCCGGACGCTGGGGAACGCCGGAGGATCTTAAAGGGCCTGCCGTCTTCCTCGCCTCTGCCGCCTCAGACTATATGAACGGCCACATCCTTTGCGTCGATGGAGGATGGATGGCGCGGTAATATCTAGAAAATTCGCCTGCCATATTGGCAGGCTTTTTCTATGAATCGGGATTTCGTAATCTTGCTTTTCCTTTCGCTTCCCATGGCATCGTCATCTTGACCAAGGTATACTAAGGCTGGGGGTGAAGCCATGACCAGCCATACCGGGTCTCCGACATACCAAACTGCTAACGAGGCGCAGTGGCAAGCGATTCTCGCCAATGATGCGTCGCAGGACGGCCATTTCTTCTACGCGGTGGTAACTACTCGCATCTTCTGTCGACCGTCCTGCAAATCAAGGCCGCCTAAGCGGGAGAATGTTCTCGTCTTTGCGACTGCAGAGCAAGCACGAGCGGCCCATTTCCGCCCCTGCAAGCGCTGCAAGCCGGAAGGACTGCGGTTGCCGGATCAAGAGTGGGTCGAACAGATCGCGGATTACATCGACCGCCACTATCCAAACAAGCTCACCCTGGAAATGCTGGCTGAAGAATGCCATGGCAGCCCGTATCATTTGCAACGAACCTTCAAACGAGTCATGAAGATGACACCAACGGAATACCTGGTGCGGCGGCGAATCGATGAGGCGAAGCGCGCTTTGGTTGATGCTGAATCACCGCGGACCGTTGCTGAGATCGCCCGAGAAGTCGGGATTGGCAGCGCTGCTTATTTGATCACCCTATTCAAGAAAATGACCGGCATTACGCCGAATGAATACCGCAAAATGCAAACGGAGGTGTAAGCGCCATGACAACCGTTACAGCCGTTCAAACCTCACCGTTATACTGGTCACGGCTTCAGGAACCCGCATGGAGCCTTTATCTCGCTGCTACCGAACAAGGGCTGGCGTTTGTGGGCTCGTCCGGCGGCTCTTTAGAGGAGTTGACCGCCTGGGCGAACCGTCGTTTTCCCGGATGTCTCTTTACGCAAGATGATCGCCGACTGGCTCCCTATGCCGACGAACTGGCCGCCTATTTACGCGGCGAACTGCAGCGTTTTACCCTCCCTTACGACCTGCACGGAACCCCGTTCCAACAGGACGTCTGGCAGGCGTTATGCGCCATTCCGTTCGGGCAGACCCGCTCCTATTCCGACATTGCGGAGTCGATCGGCAAGCCCGCTGCCGTTCGTGCAGTGGGAGCCGCGATTGGCGCAAATCCGCTGCTGATCACGGTTCCATGCCACCGCGTGATCGGCAAGAACGGGGCGCTTACCGGCTACCGCGGGGGTCTGGAGATGAAGATGCGACTGCTGGAGCTGGAACAGGCCGCATTTGTTGGAGGCAGCCGGTGAATCCCAACGACCATCCGCGGGTAGCTGCCGCCTATACAACGCCCAAAACGTTGTTAAACAAAGGGACCGGATTTCTCTCCCACTACTCCCATTCGCTGAACCCTTATGCCGGATGTGCCTTCGGTTGCTCCTATTGCTATGTACGTCAGCTGCCGGTGGCCTTATTTCGCAAGCGGGAATGGGGATCGTGGGTGGACATCAAGCATCACGCGGCTGAGCTTCTCCGCAAAGAACTGCGCAAAGCCAAAGCTAAAGGGCCGGTTACGATCTTTATGTCCTCCAGCACCGATCCTTACCAACCTGTAGAAGCGAAGGAGCAAATCACCCGATCGTTGCTCGAGGTGATGGTAAGCGAACCCCCCGACTTTCTGCTGGTACAAACCCGTAGTCCCCTCGTCACTCGGGATATCGATCTGCTGCTGCAGCTCAAGCATCGGGTGCGCGTCAGCTTAACGATTGAGACGGACCGGGAGGACATTCGCCGGGCGTTTACGCCATATGCTCCGCCGATTGCCGCGCGTCTGCGCGCCGGACAGCAGCTGGCTGAGGCTGGAGTGCCGGTTCAAGCCACCCTTGCTCCAGTGCTTCCCAGCACCGAGCAATTCCCGTCCAAGCTGCGTCTATGGGCCGATCGCGTGTGCCTGGACGACTATTTTATGGGAGATGGAAGTGGAGGCACCCGCACCGCCAAGCTGGGCATTCACTCGATCTATGAACAGCTGGGCCTCGCATCGTGGTATTCACCGGACGCCTACCAAATCGTACATGAGCGTCTGCTGCAGGTTTTTCCCAAACATCAAGTGTTTCTTAGTCAGGAGGGGTTCGCCCCCTAATGACAGCAAAACCGCCGGAGACAAAGCTCCTGCGGTTTTCTATTACCGTATAAATGATCACGTTAACATTAAGGCCCAAACGACACCGTTCACAGTAAAGAAATGAGCTCTCTACCGCTCCACATGCCCTTTGCCGGACAAGAGACGTTCAATCTCCGCCGCGCTCGGCAACCCTTCCCAATCGCCTACGGCCTGAATGACCTGAGCGCCAACCAGATTCCCGAGACGAACGGCTTCTACCATGCTGTACCCGCGTACGACTCCAGCCAGAAATCCGGCGCAAAATCCGTCGCCCGCTCCTACCGTATCAATC
Source organism: Paenibacillus sp. 3LSP (assembly GCF_032465655.1). Classification (NCBI taxonomy): domain Bacteria; kingdom Bacillati; phylum Bacillota; class Bacilli; order Caryophanales; family Paenibacillaceae; genus Paenibacillus; species Paenibacillus sp. 3LSP. The sequence goes on from NZ_JAWDJI010000228.1 coordinate 8,198, forward strand.
ACCTGTTCCACCTTAAAATACGGCACCGCGTTCAGCTGCCCTTGCTCCAGCACATAGGTACAATCATCCCCGCCTTTGATAATACTGATCGCGGGCAACTCCTGCAGCTTGCCGATCATCGTATCCATCGAATCGGTCTCGTACAACAGCTTTAACTCATCCAGCCCGGGCAGGAAATAATCCGCTTTCATCGCCAACGGCAGTAATACCTTCCGTGCGTCCTCAATGCTCCACAGCTTTAATCGCAAATTCGGATCGAAGCTCACCTTCACCCCATGCCGCTTGGCGATATCCATCGCCGCATGGGCCGTTTCCACGCAAGAAGCGCTAAGTGCCGGCGTAATGCCGGTCAGATGCAGAACCTTGGCTCCGGCAATGTACGATTCGTCCAGATGCTCCGGGCGCATGAAGCTGGCCGCCGATAACTTGCGGTAGTAATAGACCGAGCTTTTGCCTGCCACATTTTCCCGTACCATCATGCCCGTCGGGGCTTCGTCCGTCAACATCGCACGGGACACGTCAACGCCTTCGCCGCGGATGGCCTTCAGAATACGCCGGCCAAACGGATCGTCCCCCAAGCGGCCGCACCATCCGGAGGTTTGGCCCAGTCGGGCTAATCCGATCGCTACGTTGGACTCCGCCCCCCCAAAGGATGGCGAGAGAGCGCTTGCATATTCGAGCCCTTTGCCCCCCTCCGCGATCAATAAAGCCATGCTTTCGCCAAAGGTGACCACTTCGGGGCTTCCCAGGTTCGGGCGAGTTTCACTTAACTGCTGCATGTTCAGATCCACACCTTCTTTTGGAGTCAATTTTATTACCATTATCTCATGTCCGGGATCGGAAAACTATCAAAAAAAAGCCAATCCATCGATACGGGTTCCCCCGGATGAATTGACTTGGTCCCTGCCAAGCTGCATCTTATGTTCTGGTGTCTTATTAACCCCCTACTCCATTTTCGTACACTGTAATAGGGCCGTTGTGACTGATGCTGCCGAATACTCCAGAACCTAAACTAATCAACAAAGCGAACGCCACTGCCCACTTCCGCAACCTTCAACACCTCCCTCATCAAAGATTCGTACTGCTGGAGTTGCACTTGTGTCGCGAAGCTTCGATGTTGCTCGAATAGCGGAACCATTTTTATGAAAAATTCCTTGTTATTCAGAGAAACCGCGTATTGGAGCGCGTAAATCAACTTCTCCAAACCTTCCTCAATCTCCTGTTTGCGCAGCAGATAAATCGCCAGCTGATAGTTAAGGTCCAAGAAGCGGTCTTTATTTATAGCGGAAACATAGTGATTGGGATAAAGGCTATATAAATCCGTATTCATCGGAAACTCTTTTAATACGTCGTCAATTAGAAAACCGTTGATGTTCGCGGCTTCGACAATGATCCTCAGGCTCGGCAGTACTTCATACGGATGCTCTCTGAGCATCTGGATATATTCCGGAAGAATCGCTTGGTTCCCATTTAAAATCTCCAGATTGTAGCGGTTCGCTCTGGCCCAGACTTTAAATTTCTCCACTTCTTTGAAGCCCGTTTCGTCCAAGCCCTCAAACCAGCTTAAATCCGCGTATTCAGCAACACACTGCAGCGCTTCCTCATACCTGCCCAGATGCTCCAATGCCGCGCCCTTCAGCAGATATCCTTGGCCATAGTAAACCACCAGGTGACGCTCACAACGCAGCTCCCGACCCCATTGAGCAGAGGAGGCCTTCCAGCTCGTTTCATAGATTCGGCGGGCCAGCGTTTGCAGCTCCTCGGCAAATCTCACGACATACATCCATTTTTGCAATGCGTAATAGGTGTTCCCTAATTGCAGCAGCCCATCGAGCTGAAGATCCTCAGGAAGTCGGTTGCGATAGGGCTCGAACCAGGTGGCAGTCCGCAGGTTGGATTCCGCGTCATCCCCCAGATTCATCCGGAACAGGCGGTATTGGCTGATTGCCAGTCGTTCTGAGTGCTGGTACTTCTCGTTTTCGCAGACGGAATGGTAGAAAAGCTTTGCAGCATCGCGGTATCCTTCTTCGTAAAGCTCCTCCCCCAGATCAAAAATCATCGGAAGATACGATAAGTCCTCGGTTAAGCGAGATAACACTTGATCAATGCAAGCCAATTCGCCGATCTCCGCGCAGCGATGCAGAAACGCTTTTAACCTTCGACGGTTGGGATGGTCTGAATCGATACATTCCTCCACATACAAGGGATAATACGACCCGATCGGCTGTTCCAGCGCTTGGGTGATCAGGTCCAACTGACCGATAGAGATCGGTTTAGGGGGATTTCCGTTCAAGATGGCGCTGAGCGTTCCCCGGTTAATTCCCGAACGGCGAGAGAAGCTGTGCAAGGAATAGCCCTTCCTTTCCAGCTGATCGCTGATCACGGAACGAATCGTGGGTTCTTTCATGGAATCTCCCTCCTTTGCGATCTCCTTATATTTTTACACATTATACGGAACTCCGAACAAGCGGTCAATTCAAAGAGAAGAGCCTCCCGTGATCGGGAAGCTCCCACTGTCGATGCTAGACTTCCAAGATGGAAGGCATAATATGCGGCGTCCGGCCCACTTCTTTGGCAAAATACCGCCGAAGTTGCTGCTGCGTCGCGCGCAGCCAGGCGTTATGATCGTAAGGCTCCTTCTCGCCAAGGCGGTTCAGGTTCCGCTTCAACAGCGCCTCCGCCCGCCGCAGCAACGGTCTGGCATCTTGCATATAAACGAAACCGCGCGAGACGATGTCTGGTCCAGCCAAAATTTGCCGTGTCTTACGGTCGACTGTCATGACGACGATGACAATCCCTTCCTGAGCCAGCTCCATCCGTTCGAGCAACAGGGTGTCTTCATGGGTAGGACGCATTTCCCCGTTACTGATGAGCACTTGTCCTGAAGGAATCGTGCGCCCGCGTTTGGCTCGGTTCCGGTACACCGACAACGTATCCCCGATGTTCATGATGAAGATGCGATCCTCAGGAATTCCCGTTTGCAGCGCCAAATCGCGATGGCTGAGCAGCATCCGGTACTCGCCATGGATCGGAATGAAATATTTAGGCCGAATAAAGCTGAGCATCAGCTTCAGATCCTCTCGGCAGCCGTGCCCGGACGTATGGATATCGAAGATCGAGCCGTAAATGACGTTGGCACCTGCGCGAAGCAGCAGGTCGATGCTGCGGTTAATATTTTGCGCATTGCCAGGAATCGGCGAGGATGAGTAAATTACCGTGTCTCCCGGATAAACCTGGACATTCCGATGCGCACCCGAGGCAATTCGGCTGAGCGCCGCGTTAGGTTCACCTTGGCTGCCGGTGCAGACAATAAGGATCTGCTCCTCCGGGTAACGGTCGATGTGCTTCACATCGATCAGCATCCCTTCCGGAACGCGGATATAGCCCAAATCCTGACCGATGGCGAATACTTTTTCCATACTGCGGCCGATAACTGCAATTTTGCGGTTGACGATCGTGGCCGCTTCTACCACCTGTTGAAGCCGATGCACGTTCGAGGCGAAGGTGGCGAACAAGATCCGCCCCCGGCAGCCGCGGAATGACTCTAGGATAGCGTCACCAACCCGGCGCTCCGAAGGGGTAAAGCCTTCTTTCTCACTGTTGGTGCTGTCAGCAAGCAATGCCAACACGCCTTCTCCCCCGACGCTGGCCATCTTAAACAGATCTGCCGGACGGTCCTCCGGGGTGAAGTCGAATTTGAAATCACCGGTATGAACGATAGATCCGTAAGGAGTATCCACGACAATGCCAAAGGCATCGGGAATGCTGTGCGTCGTCCGGAAAAAATGCACGGCCAGATGCTTAAAAGCATACCGATCATTTTCGTGGAACACATGCAGCTCTGCTTGCCCAAGCAACCGATGCTCCTCCAATTTGGCTTTCACTAAGCCAATTGTTAACGGACCGCCGTAAATCGGCAGCTGCAGTTGGCGCAACACATACGGGATCGCTCCGATATGATCCTCATGACCGTGAGTCAGGAAAAGCCCTTTCATTTTATGCTTGTTCTCAATCAGATAACTGATGTCCGGAATAATGCAATCAATGCCCGTCAAACGGGAATCCGGGAACTTAAGCCCCGCGTCAATTAAAATAATTTCGTCTCTGAACTCGATGCCATACATATTTTTTCCGATTTCCCCGATCCCGCCGAGGGAAAAGATCCGAACAGGTGGAGGTGACGGCTTCGAACGCCGGTTTGTCTTAACTGGTTTAGTTGCTGCTACATTCATTAGGTCGATAATCCTCTCTGAAGAGTTCGTTCAATGGGTTCATAAGAATTATACTGAATTATGAGCACAATAACTATTTAATTTTTACAATTCTCCATTTAACCAATGAATTTACTGCAAAACGTTAACAAAATAGAGAACATTGCATAAAAAATTCTAGATAACAAAAAAGAGACCGTGGATCAAACATGGCCTCTTCTGTCTTGGACTTCATCCATATGATTTATATGCTCTTCTTTAGCTTGCTGATTAAATCCTCATATGTATCGATAACTTGGGGCGATGCAAAGCTTCGGTACCGCTCGAATAACTCTACATATCGGACCATCACGGCGCGATGCGAATTGTTTAATTGATTAAACTGTTCCAAACTTTTGATTAAGCAGCTAAACCCCTCCGGGTACTTACCTCGGCAGAGATGATAGTCGGCTAACTCGAGATAAAGTTGAGATATCCGATCCAGAATAAGCTGCGGGCTATACATTCCCGTATTCAAGGGCGGATGATCTAAAGCCGCTAAATCTTCTTGAAACTGTTCAAGGATATGATCAATCGAGAAGTCATATTGGTTGGCGTTCCTCACCAGATTGAAGATCATGAGAATCTTGTCTTCTTCTCTGCTGTGGCAGTAGGTGACATACTCATCGAGTACCGTAATATCCCCGGAAGAAAGCCGGGCAAGAAGCGTGTTGGCATAGGCCCACTCACTAAATAACTTCTTCCAACGCAACGTCTCTGCATCATTCTCCTGCACCCAACTGAGATCTCGGTAGTGTTGGATATCCAACAATGCTTGGTCATATTCCCCACGTACGTTATGTACATTTCCAAGCAGCAAATAGGAATACGCCAAATAGTAAAATAAAGGTCGCGTCGTCTTCCGATGCAAGATTCTACGCTTATGCTCCGAGAAATAATACACTTTGGCCTTTTGCTCCAATCGTTGCACAATGCTCTCTACCCGATCCCAGCGGTTTAGGGCACGATAGGTATTCGCCAGATCCCTTAACGCATCGAGTTGACTGGCTTCATCCAGACGCTCGACATACGGCTCGAATTGGATCGCCGCCTGGTAGTTTTGATCCTGATTCGTCCCTTGACCGATCAGGAAGAGGCGGTATTGACAAAGCGCTAACCGCTCGGAGTGCTGTTTCCGCTCAGTCATCGCTACATTTTCGTATAAGATTCCAGCGGCTTCATATTGGCCCTTCTCGTACAGCTCTTCAGCTAAATCAAATAAAAGCTGAGCGTAAAGCGGGTTGTCCAACAATAATCCGACGATTTCCCGAATGCGATCCAGCTGGCCTAACTCCGCACAGTTATGGATTAATGGTTTGACTCTGCGCCAATCCGGGTCCTTTTCATGCAGATACTCGCTGATGTAAGTTTTATAGAAATAGCCTCTCGGATATCCCAGCACCATAGTAATCCGTTCTAATTGATCTACCGCCAGCGGACGGTTTCCGTTCAATATGGAGCTTAACGTCCCCGGGTTTAGTTCAAACTGCTTGGCCAATTGAGTGAGATTTAGATTCTGTCGCACCATATATTCTTCTATGGCAGCAACAATAGTGGCACGCGATTTCAATGGAATCCCCCTCTAATTTGCAAAAAAAACTATTCATCCATGATTTTAGGGGATTATGTCTAATTCGAATAAAATGGAAATATCTGCAACCCCGATCCGTTCAACAAGACCACTCCTCACCACTCGAAATGAGATAAAATCAACCATCACAAAGGAATGGTTCAGATTTCTATCTTCAATCTAATATTCCCCTCGAAATTTGTCAATAATATGCAGTAAAGAACTTATAAATTCTTTTTGATGAAAATTTGAACTTAAGATGCTCTGCAGTTCGCCCCTCCGCTTGGACTAAACTTAATACGAGAGGTGGCCTCTATGGATGTAGCAAAGCAGGTCGGAAAAAATGTCAGATACTATCGCAAGCTCAAAGGGCTGACCCAGGAACAGCTGGCCGAATCGACGGAAACGTACGGCTCCTATATCGGACGGTTGGAACGCGGGGAGCAGAACGTGCAGCTCGAAACGCTGCATAAAATTGCCGATGCCCTGCAGATCAGCGTATATGCTCTATTTCGCAATCCAGGGTACGACGAGCTCCAAGACCAAACTTGGATTTGGCAGATCGTGCAATTGTTGCAGGAGCAGCCAGCCGAGGAGCAAGCGCGCGCGTACCGTGTGCTGAAGGAAATGTTTCGTCAAAAATAAAAGGGTTTAAAACGGAATCAATCCGCTTTAAACCCTTTATTTTTTGGTTTAGATTATTCCCACAATCTGCTTCGTTCTGCGACTTCCAACCATCGTTTGGCGATGAGATCGTGGCCCGCAGCCGTTGGATGGACGCCGTCCCAGATCCAGTAAGCAGCCTCAGCTTGTTCCGTCGCCGCATCAAACGCGTCCTGCAACGGAACATGCACCGCACCAAACTCCTCAGCCAATTGGCGCACGATATCCTGGTACCTGCCTATCAGGTGCTTCCACTCGGTCCATTTTTCCGCGGTAGCTCCGGTATTCAAAATAAACGGCTCACATAACACCAGTTTGGTGTTCGGCATTACTTCCTTCGTCTCCTCCAGCAAGTGACGATACACCCGCTCAAACCGATCCGTCGCCCCGCTAGGTTCGCCGTTCATTTGCCTCCAGGCATCATTCACGCCGATCAACAGGCTAATGACGTCCGGCTTCAGACTGATCGCATCCTCGTTCCATCTTGCGTAAACATCGGACACCCGATCCCCACTCACGCCCCGGTTTATGAAGTTCGGTTGCAAATGGGCATATTCATGACCTAGCTTCGCCGCGATAATATAGGCATAACTGTGACCCAGAATATGGTTCAAATCCGTACCGCGATCCCGATTTCCGTCTGTAATGGAATCCCCCTGGAACAACAAGGTCAACTGCTTTTTCATGCGATTCCCCCTCTTCCCTTCGATGATTTCCGTTTCTCATTATAGCTTTGAGAGATAACGGGCCTCCATGAAGAAATTAGTGCAAAAATACAGTTTTCTTCTCGAACTTTAGCCGATTTTTGATAAATCCCTGCAAAACTGCAATTATTTTAGACGAAAAATGCCAAAACCGCGAATGGGGCGTATAATTCCTACACTTTTGCAAGTATTGGACTTAGGACAACGATGGGCAGCCGCAGCTGAGCGTCTACTTCACCGCCACAAAAAAGAGCCTAGCCGCATCTTCTACCGCCTCGACCCACTCAAAATCGGCATAGATGTGGACCTCGCGGAAGCCGCAGCGCAGCAGCTCGCTCTTCATCCATGCCGGGTCGTACGCCCGTTGGATATGCGTTTCTTCGAACCGACGGTACAGTCCCGGCCCCTGCTCCTCTTCCCGGGCGAAAATCGTCAAATGATGCTCAATTTCGTTCCGATACGCATCTCGCTCACAAGTCCAGATATACGACACACTCGGCTCATCCCAAACAAACGGCTGCTCCTCCTCATACCGGATCAACGTGTTGGGATGATGCACATCAAACAGGAATGTCCCTCCCGGCTTCAACCCTTCGTATGTACGGCGGAAGGTCCGAATGATGTCTTCCTCTTCCAATAAGTAGTTCAAGCAATCGCAAAAAGAAATGACGGCGTCGACCGGCTCCGGCACGGACCACTCCGTCATATCCTGTTGCACCCAGCGCACGCTGCCCTCGCGGAACAACCGAGCGCCTTGGGGCGTGGTTTCCATTTTACGGCGGGCTACCGCCAGCATGTCAGCAGACAAATCGATGCCGATCACCTCGAACCCGGCATTCACCAGCGGAATCGTAATGCTGCCGGTCCCGCAGCCGAGATCCACAACCGTCTTTGGCATACCGTACCGATCCCAAGCTGTACGGGCGAACCGGATCCAGTCCGGGTAAGGCATGTCCTCCATCAATTCGTCGTACACGTAAGCAAATTTCCGATATGATGCCATGGGCTCGTCACCGCCTTCTATCTAGTTGCTGCTGCTTTCTTAAGCTTCCGGCTGCCCGCGATCATTCGCACCGGCAGCTGGGGACTGCACCAAATACGTCCAGTTCTCTTTCTGGACTACCTTGCCTTCCTTCATCAGCTTGCCGAGCGCCCGCTTGAACGCAGACTTGCTGATCGCAAACCGCTGCTTGATCAGATCTGGGGGCGTTGCGTCGGAATACGGCATACTTCCGCCCGGTCGACTCTCCAGATAGGCGAGAATGCGCTCCGCATCCTGGCCCATGCCGATTTCCTTGCGCGGCGCCATCGACAGGTTCACGCGGCCGTCCTCACGGATATGGGCCACCCGTACCTGCACGCGTTCGCCCAGACGCAGCAAGCGGGTGCGTTCCGAGGCGTGGATCATGCCAATTGCTCCGAATCCCAGCACGCCGCCTTGGACAACGACAAACGTCCCCATCTGCAGCGGTTTGTAGACGATGGCATCAAGCCATTGGTTTTTCCACGAGGATGGCGCATGGAAAGCATGGGGAGCCAGATCCTGCTCACCAGCCAGCTTCGCTTTGAGCCGACCTTGTTTGTCGTGCTCCATGATGACGTACACGTGGTCGCCTACCTGCGGATGCAGCTCCTTCATCTCAGGCAGCTCACGGATCGGCAACAGCAGTTGACGGCCCAGCCCCATCTCCAGGAAGCAGCCGAGCCGTGGATGCACATCAGCCACCTCTAGCAGTGCCAGCTCGCCGAGCGTGAGATACGGCTTCTTCATCGTGGCCGCCAAGCGGTCCTCCGTATCGTAGAACAGAAACACCTCAACCGTTTCCCCCGGCTTCACCTGGCGGGTCAGCTCGGAGTAATGGAGCAGTACATCTTGCCCGCCTGCGCTTAGGAAATACCCGTACGGCGATACCTCGCGATCGATCGGTAAAGAGACGACGGTTCCCGCAACCAGACTCATACCGTCTCCACGACCTTGGCATCCGACCAAAGCCGCTCAATGTTGTAATACTCACGCTCATCGCGATGGAACACGTGCACAACAACATCGCCCAGATCCATCAGTACCCAGCGAGCAGAATCCAGGCCTTCAATGCCGCGAATTTGGGCCCCCACCTCATGCGCTCTTTTGCGAATCTCAGTGGCAATCGCCTGCACCTGCGTATCCGAGTTCCCGTGACAAATCACAAAATAGTCCGCGATTAAGGAAATCCCTTTCAAATCGAGCGCCACGATGTTCATTGCTTTTTTATCGTCTGCAGCTTGCACTGCCAAGTTCATCAATTCATTGGAACTAATCGCCATTCATTCAGCCTCCTTAGTTTTTCTTCGGTTTACGATCAAATCATTACGTGCCAATACCGTCAAAGGAAAGATCGGCTTCCCCTTCTCCAGCAAAAAAGATATCGTTGAGTCAAACCCTGCGATCAGCGCATCATCCAAACTCGTTTCCGCCAGCTCGCGAATCCGCTCCACACCCGGGAATTCGCGCCCCGGTTCGATGTAATCTGCCAGACAGACGATTTTGTCCAGCAGCGTCATGCCAACTCGGCCGGAGGTGTGATAACGAATCGCGTTCAGCACCTCTTCATCCTCGATCCCGTAATCCCGCCGGGAGATGAACGCCCCAACCTCGGCATGCAGCAGCTGTTTGTCGTGGTTTAGCAGCTCGGCATTTAGGCCGTTGTCGCGGATGATCGCTTCCTGCTCCTCGATTGGCCAAAACTTGGCCAAGTCATGCAGCAGCGCGGCTAAATCCGCCTTGACCGGGTCTGCTCCGTACCTCTTCGCCAGGATGACTGCACTCTCCATCACGCCCTCAACATGCTTCCAGCGCTTGGCGGGCATCCCTGCCGAGACGGAGGCGATCAGTTCTTCACGGCTGTAACCCATACAATCCGCTCCTTGTCATATATTCATACACGGCATCCGGAACCATATATCTGACCGAACGTCCGGCAGATAATCGGCTGCGAATCAGGCTTGAAGAAATATCAACAAGCGGCATCTCCGCGAGCTGTACCGCCTCCTGAATAAACGGAGGCAGCGCGTCCAGCTCCAGGAAGCTTCCGGGGCGCTGCAGCCCGATAAACGAAATCATCCCGGCCAAATCCTCAATCCCTTCCCACTTCGGAAGGTAATTCACCATATCGGCCCCGATAATAAAATAAAACTCCAGATCGGGGTGCAATGCGCGCAACTCCCGGATCGTATCTACCGTGTAGGACACACCGCCGCGGCGCAGCTCGATATCCAGCGGCTTAAAGGCAGGATTGCTGCCTATCGCCGCCTCGACCATCTCCAGCCGCTGCTGGCCGCTCACGCCGGCCTGATGCTTATGCGGAGGGATATGGGAGGGCATAAACCAGACCTCTTCCAGATGGTATTGTTCTCTGGCCGCCTCCGCCGCCAATAGATGGCCGAGGTGAATCGGGTCAAACGCCCCGCCCATAATTCCGACTTTCTTCATTATCCGTTGCCTCCAACAACCTTTACATGAAGCCTTTTCTAAAGGTTAGTTTTCTCATGTGCACAATCTGCTTCAGCCTCATCTTAGACTTAAGGCAGCTCGATTTGCTTATACTCCCGAGACTCCTTATATAAAACAATCGTCCGGCCGATCAGCTGCACCAGCTCAGCTCCGGCGCCTGCCGCCAGCTCCTCCGCGATTTCCTGCGGATCGTCCAAGTTATTGTTGAGCACGGAGATTTTGATGAGTTCCCGGCGTTCCAGTGCTTCCGAGATTTGTTTAATCATATGCTCGTTGGTGCCGCCTTTGCCCACTTGAAAAATCGGCTGCAGTCCGTGCGCTAAACTGCGCAAATAACGTTTTTGCTTTCCGGTTAACATGTCGTATTCAAGACCCCTTAACATTCAATTATGCGATAACTTGCGTTATTGATTCATGCTCTCCAAGACCGCTGCCCGCATCGCATCCACCGGCGCTGTCAAGCCAGTCCAATGCTCAAATGCGTAAGCCCCCTGGTAAATGAACATCCCCAGCCCGCTGTGAATCGTGCAGCCTTTCGCCTCAGCTTGCACCAGCAGCTCGGTCTTTAGCGGATTGTAGATGAGATCGCTGACCACGATCCCTTCCGGGATGAGTCGCATATCCAACGGACAATCGCTCACGTGCGGATGCATGCCAACGGAGGTGGTGTTAATGATCAGGTCCACTTCCGGCAGCACCTCAGCCAGTTCCTCCATGCTGCAGCCGGTTAAGTTGCCAAGCTGGGACCATTCTGCGGCCAGTTCCTGTGCTTTCGCCGCCGTGCGGTTGGCGATCGTCACTCGCCCCGGCGCCTCCTGAAGCAGCGCGTACACAATGCCTCGGGCGGCACCGCCGCAGCCCAACACCAGCACACGCTTGCCCTTTAGCTCAGGAGCGGCCTCCTCCTTCAGCGAGCGGATATACCCGATGCCGTCAGTATTGTAACCGGTAAGTACGCCGCCATCATTGACGATCGTGTTTACCGCCCCGATCAGCCGCGCGCCTTCGTCGATGTGGTCCAAGTAGTTCATCACTTCCACCTTATGCGGAACCGTGACATTGATGCCTCGGAACCCCAATGCGCGAATGCCCCGGATGGCTTCCTCTAACCGATTCCCTTTGACATGAAACGGAAGGTAAGCCCCTGTAAGCCCGCAGGCTTGCAAGGCGGCGGTATGCATCACCGGCGATTTGGAATGCTGGATCGGATCGCCGATAACGCCGAGCAGCAACGGTTGCTTCGCGCTTTCGTACTCACTTGCCTGTGCCTCTCCCCGTTTTTCGTGATTCGCCTGCTCTCGATCTCCCATCGGTTCTCCTCCTGCTCACCAAACTTTTCGAATCATAACGGTCCAAATGGGCCTTATGTCCTCTTAAGTCCGATTTGACTCAAAAATAGCGGTAAATTATGGCTTTATTCCACCTGAAATCACCACAATCGCCCCGACTTCAGGCCATGCATCAAAAATAACACCCATAATGTCCGCTATTTTGCTCCATCCTTACGTTTTCCATGAAATAGCGCCATTTATTACCCTTATCTGTGGTGCAAAGCAAAAAGCTAGCCCTGCCTGCCCGCAATGCCAGCGTCCGCTCTACCATGCAACCCTAAATCAACGACGGCCGAACGAGCACCTTCACGCCTTTCGGCACATGCATCGCGACGACCGCACCAGCATCGTTATTGATTTTGATCCAGCCTAGGCCGGAAATAAAGACATCGCTCCGGCTGCCCTTCGAAATCCGGAATTCATGGCGCGTCCATTCCGGCAGCGCTTCAATATGCTCCTTGCTCGGCGGTGACAACAACTCCCCGGCATGCTCTGTGAACAGCTCGTCTGCCCGCGCCAGCTTCGTGCGGTGAATGGGTACCCGGCCGCTGACGAAACAAGTGAACGATTGACGCTCCCCTTGAATGAAATCAAACCGGCCAAAGCCGCCAAAAAAGAGTGTCTGTCCCTCATTCAGCTGGTACACCGCCGGCTTCAACGGCTTGTCCGGCATGATCACCCCTAAATCAGATGGAGCCACCAACTCGCTGTAGCGAGACGGATACACAATCCCCGGGGTATCGATAATCGCCCGGCCATCATCCAACGGAATGTGCACCATATCCAGCGTCGTGCCTGGATAACGCGAAACGGTCAACTCCTGATCCAGATCGCTGTAGTCCCGAATCAACCGATTGATCAGCGTTGATTTGCCCACATTCGTTGCGCCAACGACATAGACGTCCCGATCGCCGCGGCGTGCCGCCACTGCATCTAGCAGCCGGTCGAACCCGCTGTTCTGCTTCGCGCTGCACAGCACGATATCTTCGACTTTCAGCCCCAAGTCCTTGGCTTCCTTCTGCACCCAGTTGCGAACTTTGTTCCAATTCGTTACTTTCGGCAGCAGATCGATTTTGTTTACCGCCAGCAGCACAGGATTGTTCCCCACAAACCGCTGCAATCCGGTAATCACACTGCCGTGAAAATCAAACAGATCCACGATATGGATCACCAGCGCTTCCTTGCTTCCGATCTGCGACAACAGCCGCAGGAACTCGTCCTGCTCCACCGTCACCGATGAAGATTCGTTATAGTTCTTGATCCGGAAACAGCGTTGGCAAATCACCGGTTCTTTCGATAAAGCTTGCTCCGGGACGTACCCCGGTTTACTTGAATCCTGCGTTTGCAGCACAGCGCCGCACCCGCTGCAACGAAGAGCGCCTTCTGCGCTCCGTACTTCCGTCATCTCCTCTTGTCCTCCTCGAGCCATAATCCAACCTTGCCCAGCCGCCGCTTCACGATGCGTTCCAACATGCGATTAATTTTCGTACCGAACCCTTCATCCTGGACGGCGATCGGGAGTACGAGCACGGTAAACAACCCTTGCCGGTTCCCGCCAAAGACGTCGGTCATCATTTGGTCGCCTACCACGATCGTCTCCTTCGGACCAAGCCCCATCATTTCCATCGCTCGGTGAAAAGCTGCGCCGGACGGTTTTCTGGCTGCGTGTACAAACTCAATATTTAAGGGGTTGGCGAATACCGACACCCGATCCAAATTATTGTTTGACACAATCACGAGTTTAAACCCGCATTTCTTCACTTTCTCAAACCATTCGATCAGTTCGGGAGTGGCCAGCGGCGCTTTGGCTCCGACCAGAGTATTGTCGAGGTCGGTGATGATGCCGCGGTAGCCTTGGGCATAGAGTCCTTCCAGATCGATATCGAATACGCTGTCCACGCGCATATTCGGTATAAACTTCTCAAACAAATACGTTCACCTCGGTTTCATACGACAAACTATACCATATTATTCCCCCGACATGCTTCTATTTTAAAAAAGAAAACGCCTCCCGCGCAAGCACGGGGGCGTTGACGTTAATCAGAGATCAATCGCTCTACGATTGGATTATTGGCCTAAGGTTCGTTTAGGACCGAGCGGCCAAGCCTGCTTCCAACCGTGCCCGCCAACCAATCGGGTTGCCTTTCGGGACAGCTCCCGCGCGGCGCGCCAATTCGCAGTAGCCGGGCTTGGACTCGAGCTGTACATCGCCTGCTCGTATAAGAGAAGCAGCGGGTCCAGCACTTCCGCCAGCTGCGGACGTTCAAGCTTCCAGCGCTCAAATGCTTCGCGCAGCGTCTCCTGGTCACCGCGGGTAAAGCCTCTCCGCTGCATCCGTCTTACGAGTCGCAGCGTTTCGTATACCGTCTTTTCCTCTGGCGTCAGCGGACGGCCCAGCCGCAACCGGAGCCAGAGGAAATACAGTTCTGAGCGCAGTTGGTACAGGGTCCAGAGCAACAAGACGCTGACGGCCGAAACAAAAATCCGCTGCATCACCACCGGATCCAGCTTCGAGAAGAAGCTCTCTTCGGTAGCCGCAACTTCCGTATCGGTGTTCGTATCAACCGTAAGCGTATCTTCGCTCTCTTCCGGTGCCTCCATAATTGGGGAAACAAAGCCCGGCGTCGCCTCAAACGGAATCCAGCCGTAATCGCCGAAGTAGAGCTCCGCCCAAGAGTGGGCATCCGCATTGCTTACATTATAAGCCCGCCCCAGCTCCGGATTGCGCATCATCATCTCGTCGCTTGGCTGACTGCCGGGAGCGTACCCTTTAACCCAACGTGCGGGGATACCCAGCGAGCGGGCCATCACAACCATCGCTGTGGAATAGTAGTCGCAGTACCCCTGCTGAATTTCAAACAGAAAGCTGTCAACGAAATCATCGCTGCGTCTGCGAGTCAAATCCGGCTTGTTTGTATATTCGTAATTTTGCCGAAGGTACTGTTGCAGCAAATCCATTTTCGCGTAGGGCGTCTCGCCTTCTGCGGTAATTTCCGCAGCCAGATCTTTGACCCGCTGCGGCAGATTGTTGGGAATCTGCAAATATTCCTCCGGCGCCCCTTCTGGATACAAGGTATCGTAACTGGCCTGCTCCAGCTCCTTAAGCGGGATCAGAGGGATATTGGCGACCACTTTATATTTCCTCGGGTAATTCGGCAAATCCCCGGGATCACGATAGCCGTTCCAGAATAGTTCCGCCTGTTTGGCAGACCAGCGCATATCTGCCTGCTGGCGTTCGTCCAGTAATTCCACGCTTTCGATAGCGTAACCGCCAAACAACACCGGGTACTCCTTGTCGGTATTCATTGTCACGATCTGTTCGACCCGCATCGTTTCCACCTTGCCAGGCTGCTCATGCTCGAGCGGCTCGGCGTCCGGTCCGCCGCGATAGCGTTCCGTATCCCGGCCTTCCTGCTCCAGGTCAGCCCATCCCTTCCCGGAGTAGATGCGCCGGGTCTCACCGCGCCAATAGGATCTCACCGGGGTTTCAATGGACATGACCGGGCTGTAACTGAATTCGAACCCGTCGCCTAGCGTTTTGTCATCGCGGCTGTAGCCGGAGACGATCTCTTCTTGAACAGCGGATGGGCTATTCCCTAACGCGCTGGTCAAGGTGGAAGGACCGCCTCCGCCCCCTCCGCTCCGCTTGATCCAAGCCGTATACGGATCGGTCAGCGTAGGTGACACCGACGGCATGCTAATCCCGATCAAAAGCACGCAGGCAAAGACGATAAAGACGTTCACCGCGATCTTGAATGGGCTTTGCCGCAATCGTTGCCAGCCCTGCGGATATTTCCGGCGATACTCGTAGAAATTGGCGCTAACCAGCCATCCGAGACCGGCGAACACAATCCAGGCTACGTTTTGCCATAAATAATAACGTGTAAAAGAGTCCAAAATCGTAAACGCAACCAGATGGGCAGCCAGAAACACCAAAATTCTCAGTCGAGTAACAACCAGCCGCAGCGCCGCTTCAAGCAGCACCCAAGCGACTAAGGAAAACCAGATATACGGCGTAAAGGTTAACGCCATACCGCGAATCTGATCGGGAAATAACGGGCCAAACGGAACATAAACCCCGTAAGTGGTGAGGATGAACCTCCAAATGAGCAGCAGCGCGATGATCTTAATCATCCATTTCCACGCTGCCTGTACCGGAAGCAGCCATTCAATCAGAGCCATCAAGATGATCGTGACCGTCACCAAAGTGGTCGTGACCGAGAACCACAGCGGTTCCGTAAAATCAATCCATTGCATCGCAATGATCACGATCCACAGCAGGGTTAAGTTCTGATAAGACTTCGGAAGCTGAGAATTGGCCAATAGTTTCACTGCTTTGCACCCCCCATCGCTGCAGGAAGCTCGTGCAGAGAGGTGACATATATCCCGCGAAGTCCCCGCTCCTGCAGGGTTGCCTGCCATGCGGAACGTTTCACGGTTTGATAGCTGTTAGACGCACCTGCGGCCACAGCCTCTTCCCCGATTTGGATATGATACGGGATCATCTGACGGGATTTGGCTAACCTAAGCATAGCCAACACTTTATCGTCTGCCAGCGGACTTATGAGGATAAAGAATGCGCCCGGCTGAAATAAATCCGGCTTCGCTTCTAAGCGATCCTTATAGTTGCCGAACCCGTCTGCATCGATATCTACGAGATGGTGCAGCATCTGCTGTCGCTCCAGATAACTTTCCGCCGGCGGGAAGTAACGAAGGGACTTGCCCAGAGTGCACAACCCCATGCTAATCCGCTCTCTGGCCCCAAATTCCAACAGCGATGCAGCCGTTGATACGGCCAATTCGAACTGCGAAGCACGGTAATATCCGCTGGTATGGGCGTCTAGCACCAGCACCATCTTAGGCAGCGATTCATGCTCGAACTCCTTGGACTTCCAGGTTCCTGTCTTCGCAGTGGCGCTCCAGTGAATCCGCGAAATCCGATCTCCATATACATAGTCGCGCACCCCGTTGATTTGAGTGGATTCCCGGCGTGACAGCGCAACCGCCGTCTCCGGACCCGCTAGACGCGAATTGCGGCTGTACAGCTCCCAGTAGGGAATAAACACCGTCCGGGGAAGGATGCGAAACTCCCCGCCGGTCTGAAAGACGCTGGTATGCTCCATGAGGCCAAAAATATCCTCAGCACTGCAATTCGTACCGGCAAATGCATATTTTCCACGCTCGAGCGGCGGCGTTTTATACACCAACTCGGATCGGGAGCTGAAGTAGGGCACGATGCTATCCTCAAACATCCAGCTGTCTCCGTTATGACGACGCAGCGTTTCCTTGACGACGATGTAAGGCAGGGGAAGGAATGCGGGAAGCTGCAGCTGCAGCTTCACCACCACCTGATCCCCGGCTTGAAGCAACCCGCCCCGCTCTCCAGAGAGCGAGAGCGTCCGTGAGCCTGTAATGCGTTTGACGCCGCCAAACCCTCCAATCGCCCAGTAGAAGCAGAGTACCGAAACCATCATAAATAGCATCAGTGAGGTTTTCCCGCCTTGAAACAAGACATACAACAGGCAGATCAGCCAAACGGACGCCACTCTCCAGAATTTTCGGGAGGTGAGGCCCGCTTTAAAGCCTTCGACCAGCGCGCGCATCGGTTACCGTCCTATGGCGACCGGTACGTGGACTTGCCGGAGAATTTGCTGCAATACCTCACTGACGTTCCGATGCCCCAGACGGGACTCGGGACGCAGCAGAATCCGGTGCTCCAGCACGAATGGCACCAGCGTCTTAATATCATCGGGCAGCACATAATCCCGTTCCTCTAGGTAAGCATAAGCCTTGGCTGCAGCCATAAAAGCGAGCGAAGCACGCGGCGAAGCCCCCAGCAGGACATCTTCATGCTCCCGTGTCCGACGGACGATCTCCAGCAAGTAATCGGCAAGCGGTTCGCTGATATGCACGCGCTGAACCTCGCGTTGAATCTCGGCGATCTCTTCCATCGTTGTAACCGATTTCAACTGTTCTGCCGGCTGGCCTTGACTATGAGAGCGCAGCATCGCTTTCTCCGTGTCAGCGTCGGGATACCCGATCCCAATTTTCATCATAAAACGGTCCAACTGGGCTTCCGGCAGCAAATAAGTGCCTTCAAAATCAATCGGGTTTTGCGTAGCGCAGAGCATAAAGGGGTGAGGAAGCGGGTAGGTCACGCCATCAGCGGTGACGCTTCGCTCCTCCATGACTTCCAGCAAAGCGGATTGCGTCTTCGTCGTTGCCCGGTTGATTTCATCCGCCAGCAAAATATGCGTCATAACCGGCCCCGGCCGGAATACAAAACGTTCTTCATGAGGATGGAAAACCGATACCCCCGTTATGTCGCTGGGCAATATGTCCGGATTGCATTGAATCCGCCGGTAATCTCCGCTCATCGACTTCGCCAGCGCCTTCACGAGCTGAGTCTTGCCTGTACCGGGTACGTCCTCGATTAACACATGGCCGCCGGCCAGCAGCGCCGAAAGCAGCAGCTTAATTTCAAAAGACTTTCCTAAAATACATGACTCCAGGTTGTTCTTTACGGCGTTCAAAGTTTGAATCGATTGCTCATGTACGGGCACGCATTTTCCCTCCCAAATAAGACCTGTATATATCTACCTATTTTACATGAAGATAGATAGGGAGTACACTGTTCCCGTAAAAAGCAACGCGATTTCCAAAAAATTTAGCCTTTGGGCCGAACAACCAGTGCCGCAAGGAAGGAGAAAATGATCGCCGCCGAGATCCCGGCACTTGTCACGTCGAAGATCCCGGTAATTACGCCGATCCAGCCGTCCCGTTGCAGCTCGGTTAATGCCCCGTGTACCAACGAGTTGCCGAAGCTAGTGATCGGTACCGAAGCCCCCGCTCCGGCGAACTTCACCAGCGGGTCATACCAGCCGATCGCATCCATCACTGCGCCGGCAACGACCAGCGTACTCATTGTGTGCGCCGGGGTGAGCTTTAGCACGTCCATCATCAGTTGACCGATGACGCAGATCAATCCGCCAACAACAAATGCCCACAAAAATATCATGATTCATTAGCCTCCTGTTCCAGGGCGACCGCGTGCGCGATGCAGGGAATGCTCTCACCTTGCTGATAGGACAGCGGAGACAAGAGAGCACCCGTAGCAACGACCAGCACCCGGCCGAGTTCCCGGTTTTTTAATTTTCGTAAAATGTGGCCATAGGTAACGACAGCGGAACAGCCGCAGCCGCTGCCTCCGGCATTCACATACGTTTGTTTGTTGCGGTCATAGATCATCAGTCCGCAATCGTTAAATTCCGTTTTATCCATCAAGACGCCGTCTTTTTCAAGCAGATCCTTGGCGATAGCATGTCCGACCGAAGCTAAGTCTCCGGTGACGATCAAATCATAATCCTCGGGTCCCCGGCCCGTATCACGGAAGTGGGAAACCAGCGTATCCACGGCAGCCGGCGCCATGGCCGCTCCCATGTTAAACGGATCCTTGACCCCAAGATCCTGGATCCGGCCAATCGTAGCGTGGGTAATGCGCGGCCCCTTCCCTTCCTTCGATACCACCGCACAGCCCGCGCCGGTAATCGTATATTGGGCGGTGGCCGGTTTTTGTGAACCGTACTCGGTGGGATAGCGGAATTGCTTCTCCACGGTGCAGTTATGGCTGGCCGTACCGGCCATCGCATATTTTGCTCCGCCGGCATCAGCCAGGAAAGCGGCTAAAGCGAGACTCTCCATTGAGGTCGAGCAGGCGCCAAACACCCCGAGATACGGAGCTGCAATCGACCGGGCTGCAAACGTCGCAGTGATAATTTGGTTCATCAAATCGCCGCCGATGAAGAAGGACAGGTCCTCGCGGTTGATGCCGGCATGGACCAAGGCGAGGGCAGAAGCGTGCTCCAACAGTTTGCGCTCCGCTCGTTCCCACGTCTTCTCGTCAATCTCCAAATTGTCATAAACAAAGTCAAAGGTGTGGGACAACGGCCCTTCCCCTTCTTCCGGTCCAACAACGGTCGCCGCCCCGATAATGGCCGGCTTGGAGCGAAACTCCCAGGTTTGCGCGCCGATCAGCATCGGTTAATGCACTCCTCCCAAGCCGAAGATCACATGAATCACGCCTACAATAAAAGCGGCTACAACGCCAAACACGATCACCGAACCCGCCAGCTTAAACATATTGGCCCCGACGCCAAGGACAAGGCCTTCTGCTCGGGATTCAATGGCCGAGGAGCACATGGAGTTGGCAAACCCCGTCACCGGGACAGCCGTACCGGCTCCAGCCCATTGGGCGATTTTGTCGTATACGCCAAACGAGGTGAGCACGACGGAGATCAAAATCAGGATCGCGACCGTAGGACTCGCTGCTTCCCGCGCGGACATGTCGGCAAAAGTCATAAACAGCTGCTGGATACATTGGCCAATAAAGCAGATGAACCCGCCGACCAGAAACGCCCTTACGCAGTTGCGCAAAACGTTGGTTTTCGGCTTATGCTGGTCGGCAACCTGCTGATACTCTTCCTCCGTCAGCAGCAGGTTGTTCAGCTTCACCCGAGCTCCCGGCTTGTTTTTTGCTTTTGCAGGCAAACGACATTCCTCCTTATTTTCCTAACTTGCACGGTATACTCATTATTTGTCATCCGGCGGCTTGTTATGTTTGGAAAATGATCCATGGATTTCGGCTCCAAACTGCTCAATGACAACACAAAGAAGCCCGCAGGAATCAAGTTCCGGCGGACTTGCATCAGGTGGGGCAAGGGAATTGCATCCTGTTATTATAAATATAGAAGGACGATCACTAACAGGATAAAGAGCAGACAGATCACCAGCCAATCCTTGGCATACCGTTCCATTCAGCTTAGCCTCCTCATTCGCCCATCGAACTGCTGCTTCTGCAGTATATGCTTTGCTTGGGAGCCGGGTGCTCATCAACGTTACAGCGATGCTGGAAATTCAGAACACAATCGCTGCATGGACAATCGAAAAAAGGTAGTTCATACTAGGAGAGGAAGATTCAACTTCGAGTGATTCTAAAATATCAAGTGCTGTAAATCGGGCCTTTGGAACCCGTATCTTTAGAAAAAGGAGAAGCAAACAATGAATGAAAAAACGCGCGAGCTATTTAAAGAACTGACGGAGTTTCCAGCGGCTCCTGGATTTGAACGAGAACTGCGGGCCCTCGTCAAACAGAAAATGTCGGCCTACACGCAGGAATTCGTGCAGGATAACCTTGGCGGGCTGTTCGGGGTCTTGCGCGGAGATGAGCAAGGGCCTCGGGTCATGGTGGCTGGTCATTTTGACGAAGTGGGCTTCATGACCACCGGAATCAGCGACAACGGAATGGTGTCGTTCCAACCGCTTGGCGGCTGGTGGAGTCAGGCCGTTTTGGCGCAACGCCTGCAAATCATTACGCCAAACGGGCCAATCGTCGGCGTCGTCGGATCGATTCCGACCCACCTGCTGGATGAGTCGCAGCGCAACAAGCCGGTAGATCTCAAATCGATGTATCTGGATATCGGCGCGGACAGCCGGGAGGAAGCCGAAGCCGCAGGGGTGCGGATCGGCCAGCAAATCGTGCCGATTTGCAAGTTCACCCCTCTCGTCAATCCGAAGAAAATTATGGCGAAAGCCTGGGATAACCGCTACGGCGTTGGATTAGCGATTGAACTGCTTGAAGCACTGCACGGTGAGAAGCTGCCAAATGTGCTTTATGCCGGGGCGAACGTGCAAGAAGAAGTTGGCCTTAGAGGTGCTCGGACAGCGGCGAACCTCATCAAGCCAGACATCTTCTTCGCCTTGGATGCCAGCGCCGCCAACGATATGACCGGCGACAAAAAAGCGTTTGGCCGGCTGGGTGAAGGCACCCTGCTGCGTATCCTCGACCCGACGATGATCACCCATCGCGGCTTGGTCGAATATATCCGTGATACGGCGGATACACACAAGATTAAGTACCAATATTTCGTGTCGCCGGGCGGCACGGATGCCGGTCAAGTGCATCTCAGCGGCACCGGCGTCCCCTCGAGCGTGATCGGTATTTGCTCCCGCTACATCCACACGTCCTCCTCGATCATCCACACGGATGATTACGCTGCAGCGAAGGAGCTGTTGATCCGCCTCGTGCGCGGACTGGATCGGACAACGCTGAACACAATTTTGGAGAACAGCTGAACCTCTCCGATTTGCAAAAACCGCAAGGCCTGACATAAACGGCCTTGCGGTTTTTTATGGTCTTTATTTTTTCCCTTCCAAAATGACAACGCCTCGGCCAGGGACTTGAACCGTCCCCGACACTTCCGTTTGCGCCAACAGGTCCTTATAAGCTTCGGACCCAATCTCCACCTCGGCGGGCCCTTCGTTATGGTTCAACAGGAACAAGAAAGCTTTGCCATCCTTCACGCGGCGTGCTACTTCAACGCCTTCTGGCGCATCCAGCAGCGGCTGGATCCCTTTCTCCTCGCAGAGGTTCTTCAGGAATCCTTGCAAGAAGGCGGCGTCCGGGCTGCTTGCCACATAATACGCGCGTCCTTTGCCAAACGAATTGACCGTCACGACCGGCATCCCCTGATAGAAATCAGAGCCGTATTCCGCCAGCACTTCCGCGCCTTCGGCGTGAATTAAATCGCACAAGAGGCCGCATTCATACTGTCCGGACAACGCACCCCAAGCTTCTTTCATCACGATTTGGTTCGTATGGCCCGGCAACAGAGCGTCGATTTCCTCTGCCCAAATACCTAGAACGGAGCGCAGCTCACCTGGATACCCGCCAAGCGTCACCAGATCGTTCTCGTTCACGATGCCGCTGAAGAAGGTGGTGACAAACGTACCTCCGCCAGCTACGAACTCCTCCACTTTCTTCGCAAAGCCCGGCTTCACCATATACATCACCGGGGCAATCAGGATTTCGTATTTGCTGAAATCCTCCTCCACTGACACCATGTCGCTCTCTACATGCATTTGGAACAACGTATCGTAATATTTGTGCACTTCATTGACGTAATTTAAGGCTACGGATGGGCCGCTGGAAAGCTCGATCGCCCAACGGTTCTCCCAGTCATAGACGATGCCGATCTTGGCTTCCGTCCGCGCATCCAACAGCGTATCGCCCAGCTGATCCAGCTCTCGGCCCAGCTCCGCTACTTCACGGAAGACCCGGGTATGCTCGTGGCCCACGTGCTCAATAACCGCCCCATGATATTTCTCGCACGCCCCAATCGAGCGGCGCAGCTGGAAGAACATGACCGTGTCGGCGCCGCGAGCTACGGCCTGATAGCTCCAAAGCCGCATTACGCCAGGGCGCTTCAGCGAGTTGTACGGCTGCCAGTTCTGCTGGCTTGGCGTCTGTTCCATCAGCATGAACGGAGCGCCGCTCTTCAACCCGCGCATCAAGTCATGAGCCATGGCCGTGAAGCTAACCGGCGTATCCAAGGACGGGTAGTTATCCCAAGAAACAATGTCCATAGATTTCGCCCATTTAAAGTAATCCAATTCCGGATAAAAGCCCATCAAGTTAGTGGTTACCGGAACGTTAGGCGTATGCTTCTTGATTTCGTCGTATTCCAGCTTGTAGCACTCCAGCAGCGAATCGGACTGGAAGCGCCGGTAATCCAGCGAAATTCCTTGGAAATTCGTACGGTTTCCGCCCCATTCTTCACTGAGTTCGTTAGGCACCACAATCTCTTCCCAATCATAAAACGTGTGGCCCCAGAATCGCGTATTCCATACCCGGTTGAGCTCATCCAGCGTCTTGTAACGTTCCCGCAGCCAGACGCGGAAGGCCGCTGCACAGTTGTCGCAATAGCAGTAGCCGCCGTATTCATTGGACACGTGCCAGATTAACAGCCCCGGATGATCCTTGTATCGTTCTGCCAGCTTGCCGGCCAGACGGGCAGCGTATTTGCAATAGGTCGGCGAATTGGGGCAAGAGTTATGACGTCCGCCAAACCGGCGTTTCCGTCCCTGCACGTCTACGCGCAGCACGTCCGGATATTTGTAAGCCATCCATGCCGGGTGAGCCCCAGTGCTGGTCGCCAGGCAGACATACACGCCGCTTTTATACAAGCGGTCGATCGTTTCGTCCAATTGTGCAAAGTCATACGTTTCCTCGCTCGGTTGAATCAGCGCCCAGGAAAAAACGTTGACCGTCGCCACATCAATCCCAGCCAGATTAAACATCCGCTCGTCCTCTTTCCAGACGTCTGGTCCCCACTGCTCTGGATTGTAGTCGCCGCCGTACCAAATCTTCGGCAGTTTCTCGTTGATCACCATATCCACATCCTTTTGCGATATATAACTTCTAAGTCCATTGTAAGGTTGAAATTTCCCGCTTTATATATAATAATTTCGAATTGTAATATAATTATATGGATCATACCTAGGAGGCATTTCGTACGATGAGTTCACGGGCCTTTACCCGTTTTGTCTTTTCACCGGCCGCCACGCCGGATCTTCCCTTACTCCTCGAAAGCGTCGGCTATAATCCAAATCAGGAAAAAATCGTCCGCCCGGACGGCTACCCTTATTACCATTGGCTGCATACCGCCGAGGGCGAGGGAGAGCTAACGTTCGGCAGCGGTACGTTCCTGCTTCAGCCAGGCAGCGGGATGCTGTTGCCGCCAGGTATGCCTCACGCTTATCAGGCCAAGCGGAGCTCGACATGGGAGACCTATTACCTCACCTTTGGCGGAGCGGCTGCCGGATCGATATTGGCTGCGTTTGGCATCCGGGAGGCCGTCCTGTTCCGCTGGGAACCGGAGGCCCCCATATCCCCGTTGCTCGGCCACTTGCTGAACCGGCTGGACAGCATTCAGGACCCGTTTGGCCTGGAGACCTCAACCGAGGTGTACCGGTTCCTCGCTGTCCTGAGCCAATTCGGCCAAGTAAGCAGCAGCGCTGTCCCGCGAATCATGGAGAAGCTGGGACCGTTGCTCGCCTGGATGGAGCGGGAATACGGCAATCCTAACGTGGGGCTGGATACGTTGGCGGAAGTAGCCGGAATGTCCGGGCGACATCTCAGCAAGCTGTTCCAGCAATCGTTTGGCATCGCCCCGTACAGTTACCTCACGCAAATGCGCATCCATAAGGCGAAGGAGCATCTGGCCAGCGAACCCGGCGTCACCGTCGCTGCGATTGCCGGCAAAACGGGATTTCGCGATGCCAGCCACTTCGTCGCCACGTTCCGCAAGCACACAGGCATGACGCCCCAGCAGTTCCGCAGGCTGCATTAGGGAGCGTTCAAGTCCGGGGCGGTACGGCGCATTCGTCTAACAAAGCCTAACCCAAAAGGGGAGGGCTTTTTTTCGTGGAAAACTGCACTTTTGCATTCATTTGACGCCGAGCGCCCCCCGCGAGAAATTCGGGGCTTTTCCTTCTAGCCTACGAGGTACGTCGCCCCCGCCTCCGTCTGGAAGCGTTCACCTTCCTGCACGGTGCGGCCGTCCGGCAAGCGGACGCTCAGGCCATGCAGCCCGCGCAGCGTGCACTCGCCGCCGGACGTTGACGTGATGCAGGCCGACGTCAGACGGCCCTCCTCCCACGTCATGTCGACGGTAAACCCTCCGCGGGCTCGCAGGCCGCTCACTTGCCCCCTCGTCCAGGCCGCAGGCAGGGCCGGCAGCAGGTCGATGCCGCCCATATGGCTTTGCAGCAGCATCTCGGCGATGCCGGCTGCTCCGCCGAAGTTGCCGTCGATCTGGAACGGCGGATGATCGTCGAACAGGTTCGGATACGTGGAACGCGACAGCAGCGTGTTCACGAACCGGTGAGCGGTGTCCCCGTCGCCCAGCCGGGCGTACAGGTTAATCAGCCAGGCGCAGCTCCAGCCGGTATGGCCTCCGCCGTTCCGGATGCGCTCCTCCAGCGTGCGGCGGACAGCTTCCGCCAGCTCCGGCGTCTGCCGCACCGTGATCGCATTGCCCGGGTAGAAGCCAACCAAATGGGACACGTGCCGATGTCCCGGCTCGGCTTCTGCAAACGGCTCGCTCCACTCCTGCAGCCGGCCGTCCGGGCCGATCTGCGGCTCAGCCATACGCGTGAGCGTATCGGCCAGCTCTTGTCGCCACGCCTCGTCAACCTTAAGAATTTCTGCGGCCCGAATCGTATGCTCCAACAGTTCACGGATCAAGAACAGATCCATCGTACTGCCAGCAGACACACTGCAAGGCTCTCCGCCATCCGGTGTCAGGAACTTGTTCTCCGGCGAAGTCGACGGGGCTGTAACCAGCCGTCCGTCCGGTCCGGGCACCAGCCAATCCTGGCAAAACTCGGCAGCTCCCTTCATCAGTGGATACGCCGTTTCCTGCAGAAACTGCTCGTCCAGCCCAAATTCGTAATGCTCCCATAAATGGCGGCACAGCCACACGCCGCCCATCGGCCAGAACGCCCAGCTGGCCTCGCCGTCCGATGGCGTGGATTGGCGCCATACATCCACATTGTGATGAGCGACCCAGCCCCGGGCGCCGTAATGAATCCGCGCCGTTCGGGCTCCGGTTACGCTAAGATCACGGATCAGCTCGAACAACGGCTCATGGCAATCGGCCAGCCCCGCCACCTCTGCGTGCCAATAATTCATTTGCGTATTGATGTTGGTCGTATACCCGCAGTTCCACGGCGGCTGCACATGCGGATTCCAGATGCCCTGCAGATGAGCAGCCTCCGTCCCCGTCCGGGAGCTGGCCATCAGCAAATATCGGCCGTAGTGAAAATACAACGACTCCAGCCCAAGGTCCGACTCTCCGCGGCGATAAGCCTCAAGCCGCTCGTCGGTCGGACGGGCTGCCCGCTCGGCGGCCTCCTCCGCGCGGCCCAGCCGCAGCTCAACGCGGCCGAACAGCCGGCGGTGATCCGCCTCATGGCGCTGACGCAGCTGCTCATAGCCAAGCGCTGCGGCCGCATCCAGCGCCGCCTGGCATCGCTCCGCCGGGTCGATGCCGCCGCTTCCCGGCGCCTGATCATAGCCGGCGTAATCCGTGGCGGCTGCCAGCAGCAGCGTCACCGCCTTCGCCCCGCTCACCGTCAGCCGGCCTGAGGCATCCGCCTGGGCTGTGCCGCCGCCCTCCGGCAGCACCAAGAGCTGGGCCACAAAAGTAAGGCCCAGGCCATCCTCGTATAAGACTGACTGCGGATGGTCTCCGCGATAGTTATCGGCAACATGGCTGGGAGCCTGGCCGCTCATGCCGATCCGTGCCATTCCGGCCGGCCCGCCGAAGGCTTGATGCCGAAGCGGTGAGTCCAGCGAAGCGGTTATCTGTACCGGTTCATTCCCCAGCGCAGTTATGCGGACAACCATCACCTGATCTACCGCACTAATGAATACCTCACGCTGATACTCCGCCTCACCGATTCGATAAACGGTCGTTGCAACCCCGGTCGCCAGATCCAACTCCCGTCGGAATCCTCGCACCTCGGCCCCCTTGGTCTCAGCCGCCGGATTTCCCTGCTCCAGCCATAAATCCCCCAGCGGCTGGTAGGATTCCGTGCGTCGGCCCAGCATTTTTGCATCTATCAGTTTCTCGGCTTCTTTGTATTTGCCGGCGAAGATCAGCTCCCTAGCCGGTTCGAGATGACGCAGTGCATCGTAGTTTTGCGGGTCCCGGGGAAAGCCCGACCACAACGTATCTTCATTCAAGGCAATTCGTTCCCGATGAATACCGCCGAACACCATCCCGCCGATTCGTCCATTGCCAATGGGGAGAGCTTCCTCCCAGCGGGAAGCAGGGCGCTTGTACCATAGCTTCCACTCCGTTTGCTCCAAATAGTTCATTTTCCTCGCCCTCCTACCGCCTGACTGATGTATATAATGGCATACTGGCGCAAAAAGGCCCGCACTACACGGGCCTTTTTGCAATCCTATTTAGATTGTTACTGCTAAGCTACAATTACAATTTCTTACCGGTAAACAATTCGACTCTCTTCTTCACCAATTCCGTATACTCGGCTTCCATCTTCTTCGCGCCGGCTTTGTCCAGCTCTTCAAGGAAAGCGTCATAAATCTTGTCGAAATCGGCTTCCTTCGCCAGAATCGCTTCCGGAATCCGCTTACGGATGATATCCTGCGTTTTTTGGTAAATCACTTGGTAATCGCCGTCCGTAGGAACAGGCATGTTGTACAGAGCGCCCCAATCCTTCGCAGGGAATGCATCTTCACCTGGGAACAGGTCTTTCCAAGTTGTTGCATTGTAAGCTTTCAACGTTTCTTTTTCAGCTTCGGTGTAGCCTGCCACGATTTGCTCAGGGAAGTTCGTGGTGTAGTAGTTGCCCGAAGGATCTTTCACGCCGTCACCATAGTTCGCACCGAAGATGCGGTACAAGCTGATGCCGGATTCCTTGGTGAAGTTCGTGCTGTCATTTACTTTACGTTCTTGAATGTCGGCTGGAATGACGCGTTGGCCGTTCTCATCAACCGTATAGTGTTTACCTTCTACGCCCCAGTTTCTCAAAACCTGACCTTCGTCAGAAGACAGCCAGTCGATAAATTTGATGGCGCGAACCGGATCTTTACATGCTGTGGTGATGCTGATTCCGTAGCCGTCAACGCCTGCTTGTTGGAAGGAATGATCTTCATATTCCTCCGTCAATGTAACCGGGAAGTGCGCGTAAGTGTACTCGTCTTTACCAGCTGTTTTCAACGCGTTTTCTGCATCCTGATATCCCCACTCTTGGTCGATCAGGCCAAGCACGCGGCCGCTGGCAATTTTCGCTTTGTATTGGTCTTCTTTTTGCACGAATGTATCTTTATCCAGGAGGCCTTCGTTATACATGTGATTCAGCCAACGGAAGTATTCCTTCTCTTCCGGACGTTTGTAATGCAGCATCGCCTCATAAGTTTCCGGATTGACATAATATTCGCCGTCGTCCGGTGCACCTGTTGTCAGGAACGCCGGGTTCGTTACCGTAATCATGATTCTCCAGTCATCGGCGCTCAGTGTCAGCGGAATGGTTGGCTGACCGTCTGTAGTCGGGTGTTTCTCTACATACTGCTTCAGCACGTTTTCAAAATCCTTAACCGTACGAATCTTCGGATATCCCAGCTCTTTCAAAACGCGTTGCTGGATTTCGAAGCCGCCGCCAGCGTCGAAGTACTGCTGATCCACGCCGCCATTCGTGAAGATAGAATAAATCGCAGGATCATCGTTGCTGTATTTCAGACGGTTCATATTTTCGCTGAAAATTTTCTTCAGGTTTGGTGCATGCTCTTCAATAAGCGGAGCCAAGTCGATAATGAGACCGGCATCCACCAGCTTGCTCAATTCCCCTTTGGCAAAAATTAGATCCGGAACGTCACCGCTTGCGGCCATCAGCGCGATTTTGTTTTCGCCGCCGCCGGCACCTACGTCAAACTCGGCTTCAAGCGTTACACCGGTTTTCTCTGTAATCACTTTGCCTACATCGTCCTGCATGTTGTTCCAGTTCGGGCTGGCATCCGCACCAAAGAAGGTAAAGGTGATCGGGCTGTTATCTGCGGACGCTTCCGCATTGCTTCCCGCGTTGCCGGTATTGCTGCTGTTGGCCGCATTGTTACCGTTACTTCCGCAACCCGCAACCAACACCGTACTCGCGAGCAAGATCGCCGCGAATGCTTTAGGGCTTTTCCACTTCATTTCTACGTTCCCCCTCGTCATCTTGATCAAACTTGTATTGTATGAACAGGCTTTCGCCTGCTGATACCTGAGTTGCTTCCCTCATTCCCGGCACTCACCGAGAAAAGTAAGGGCTTTCATCTTTGCTTTAAGAAAGAAGCACTTTCCATCCGCCGAGTGCCGCCCCGCCGCGAATTCAGCTTTGCGGCGGCGGAGCGGAGTTAGCGGCGTTACTCTATCGCGGGCTTGCTGCCGTCAGGATCTAGGGTTAAGCCTTGACGGCACCCAGCGTCATCCCGTCGACGAAGTAACGTTGCAAGAACGGATACACGATCAAGATCGGTACTGTAACGACGATCGTAATCGCCATTTTGATCGATTCCGGTGAGACCTGAGCCATCTGATTCGCCATATCATTGGCGTTGATCATTCTTGCGCCTTGGTTGGTGCTTTGCAAAATTTTCATCAACTCATATTGAAGCGTCGTCAAATGCGCTTTGTTCCCGTTGTACAGATAAGTGTCGAACCAAGAGTTCCATTGGCCTACCGCCAGGAACAAGGCGATCGTTGCCAGAACCGGCTTACAGAGCGGCAAAATCACTTTGTAATAAATCGTGAAATCGTTGGCTCCGTCCAGCTTGGCTGATTCCTGCAACGCATACGGCAGTCCGTCGATAAAGGAACGGATCACGAACACGTTAAACGCGCTGACCACCCCAGGCAGGATGTAAATCCAGAAAGTGCCGATCAAATCGAGATGGCGCATCAGCATATAGGTTGGAACCAACCCGCCGGAGAAGTACATCGTCAACGCCAGGAAGGTGGATACGAACTTCCGGGATTTGAAATCCGGCCGGCTAAGCGTATAGGCCAGCATCGATGCGCTGATCAAGCCAAGCACGGTCCCAAGCACGGTCCGGTAAATCGTAATTTTAAAGCCGGTAATCAGGCTGGAATAATTAAAGATCGTTTTATAGTTCTCCAAAGTGAATTCCCGAGGCCAAATGTAGATGCCGCCTCGAACCGTATCGGTGGAATCATTGAAGGAGATCGCCAACACGTTCAGGAAAGGATACAACGTGATGACCAAAATAACGCTCATCAGGATGATGTTGCAAATGTTGAAAATTTTATCGCCCCGCGTATCATTAAAGCCTCTGCTTGAACTTGCCATCGCCCTTCTCCCTCCCTTACATGATGCTCTCTTTTGTCGTTTTCTTCATGATTCCGTTGGCCGTAAGCAGCAGGATGATGCTGACTACGGAAGTGAACATACTGATGGCTGTACCGTAGGAGAAACGGCTAATATTGATACCGTAGTTCAGTGCATACAAGTCCAGCACTTCGGAATAGTCCGTTACGAGCGAGTTACTTAGCTGGAACTGCTTCTCGAACCCGATGCCGATCAAATGGCCGATCGACATGATCAGCAGTACCGAAATCGTCGTCCGGATCCCCGGAAGCGTAATGTTCCAAATTTGCCGGAAGCGTCCGGCTCCATCAACCCGTGCCGCTTCATACAATTCTTTATCGATGCCGGTGATTGCCGCCAAGTAAATGATGGCGTTCCAACCGGTTTCTTTCCACACATCGGAAGCGGTTACAATTCCCCAAAACCATTTCCCTTGGGCCATGAATTGGATCGGTTCGTCAATGATATGCAAGGAAACCAAGATTTCGTTGACGATCCCGCCGTCGATCGAGAGCATTTTCGTCACGATCCCCGCAACGACAACCCAGGATACAAAGTGCGGCAGATAGGAAACTGTCTGAACCGTTCGTTTAAAATACTTGCCGCGCAGCTCGTTCAACAACACCGCAAAAGTAATCGGAATGACGAATCCCGCGACCAGCCCCATTAAACTCATCGCCAGCGTATTTCGGAGGACCAGGTAAAACCGCTCGTCCTGGAACAAGTCCACGAAGTTTTTAAATCCTACCCATTTTTGCTCCGAGAAGGATTTCGCCGGCTTATAGTTTTGGAAAGCCATCGTCCATCCCCACACTGGCAGGTAGTTAAATACAAACAACCAGATCACGAATGGCATGGACATTAAGTATAAGTACTTTTGCTGCAAAATGCTCCGCCAGATACCGTTCTTCCGCTTCTTCTGCGGCGCAGGGGTTGCGCTTACATTTTTGGTTTCAGGCTGAGTTGACAGCGTTTCCATCTCGATTTCTCCCCCCTTGTCTGCTATAGCTTAATGATAAGGGAGGAGCGGCTCACGAAATACCCGACAGATTTCAAACAAAACCATATAAAAATTAGAGATTGCCTCCCGCTGGGATCGTAAAGCTGATCTTCGTCCCTGCGCCATATTCGCTGACGATCCGCAATCCGTGCTCTTCCCCATAGGAGAGGACAAGCCTTTGATGCACGTTACGCAGCCCGATGCGCCCCTGTTCCGGTTCCTTTGAACCGGAGATAAAACGCATGACCTCTTCAAGCCGCTCCGGAGTCATTCCCATTCCGTTATCCTGTACCGAGACGCGAACCAATCCCTTGTCTCTCTGAATATTCACCTCAACATGGACGCCTTCTTCCTTGTCCTCCACCCCGTGCACGACCGCGTTCTCAACGAGCGGCTGAATGATCAGCGGCGGTACCCGAATGGCGCTGGCTGCAGGATCAATAGTTAAGGAATAAGTTAAGCGGTCCTCATAACGAAACTTCTGAATTTCCAGATAGGAGCTGACCATTTCCAGCTCTTCCTTCAACGGTGTGCTTTCCCGCCCGACTTCCAAATTTTTGCGCATCATCTTGCCTAGCAGCCGGACCACGTTGGCGATTTCTTTGTCCCCCTTCAGATGAGCGTTCATCCGGATGGATTCCAATGCGTTAAACAAAAAATGCGGATTAATCTGACTGGCCATCATCTTTAGCTTGATCTCGCGTTGAGCCAGCTCCAGAGCGTTATTTTGTTCTGTTTTCTCAACGACCTGGTTCATGAGCCGGCGGATACTATCCACCATGTAGTTGAACTGCCGAGACAGCTGGCCAATCTCATCGTTCCCATCGATCCGCGATACGACGTTGAGGTCCCCTAAAGCCAGACGATTTAAGTGCCGGCTTAGCCGCAGCATCCGGTTGGTAGTCAAGAAAGAGACGGTGTATACGAATACCAGCGCAATCAGCAATACGAGTAGAATGATCAGCAATCCGACAAGGCTTACGGTATTGGCGTCCTTCACAATCGGCTCCGTCGCAAATACGGAAATAAACTTTAGCCCGTTCATGCTGGCTTCCGGATTCAAGGTGTCGATAACGAGATAGGATGGAACCCCCTGGATATCCACCTGAAACGTCCCCTTTTGCTGGGTTCGCAAGTCGATGCCGTAATCTAGATCTTCCAGTGTCTTGCCGACGATCGCCGGATTATTGGCGGCCACCACATAACCAAAATCATCGGTGATCAGCGTCTCAAAAGGCTCTTGCTGCAGCATCCGGTTGAGTTCCTCCTGATTCATAATGACCATAAGAACTCCGCTTTTCTTCGTTCCTTTAAAAGAGATCTGCCGAACGAGACTGAGCCGCTTCACTGGAACCTCCTGCTTGTCGTCAATGTAAAACCACCCGATGTCTTTGTTCTTCATCGCTTGTTGGTACCAATACATCCCCTTGATCTCCTCATTCACCGGGATTAATTCCAGGTTGTTGATCAAGGTCGGATTATCGTAATAGAAACGAATCCCCGACACTTCCCGATAGGTTCTGTCGTAAGCGCGAAAATCATTGTAATTGAGGTACGCTTTGGTCAGCTCCAACACATTGGGATACGGAGTGCTGACGATCTTCTCCAGCCCTTCATCGAGCATAAAAATATCGGAGATGTCCATCGGCACCCGAAGCAACGCGGCGGTCCGGGTTTTCACCTTCTCGACGTTATTGGTAGTTTGGGCGATCGCCCGATCCATGGCTTGATTGCGAAAGTAAGCGGTTACGGCAACGCCGACAATCAGGACCGGAATCATGACCACGACGATATAGGAAATGAGCAGCTTATGCTTCAACCGCAAATTATTGGTGATGCGAATCAGTTTGCTTATCAAATCGGATCACCTCTCATCTAAATGGAAATATCCCCTTCATCCAAGGGAAAGGGGATATTTCAGTTACCCCGGGCACGTACCGTGCGCCGGGGATGTCTGTCACATATTAAATTAAGATGCGATCGAGGTCTAGGACCAATTATTTCAAGGTGATTTGCAGTTCGGTTTTGCCTGTGAAAGCCTCCACTTTTACAGCGCCATTACTGGACAACGTAGCCCCTTGCACCGATTCCGCTTCGCCCATGCCGTGCAATGTTACGTAGAACGGTTTGCCCGCGCCTTCCGCAGTCACCTTCACAAGCTTGCCTTCGCGAACGACTGTAACTTGAAGCTCAGCTTCGCCTTTAATGTTGCGTACCGTACGGGATACGGTTGCCCCGTCTTCGATCGCATACAAGCCAAGTTGGACTTCATTGGCATAGTCGTAATCTGGACGAACATCGTTAGCTCCTGTCGCCAGAATCGAGTTCGGGCGAACGAACAGCGGCAAGCTGAAGAAGTCGTATTTCTCTTTGCGCCATTTGCCGCCTTCCACCGTCTGTCCCGACAGCAAATGCGTCCACTGGCCATCCGGCAGGTAGTAAGTTACGTCGCCTTGTTCGCTGAACACCGGCGCTACTAGCAGCGAGTCGCCCAGCATATATTGACGGTCCAATGTTTCGGCGGCCGGATCGTCCGGAAATTCCAGGAACATCGCCCGCATCGTTGGCACGCCTTGCTGCGTCGCTTGGAACGCAATGTCGAACATATACGGCATCAAACGGCATTTTAGCTTGGTGAAGAACCGGGTTACGTCCACTGCCTCGTCATCATAAGCCCAAGGCACGCGGTAGGAGCTGCTGCCGTGCAGACGGCTGTGGCTGGACAGCAAGCCGAAGGCCAGCCAACGCTTGAACACATGCGCCGGAGCGGTGTTCTCAAAGCCGCCGATATCGTGGCTCCAGAAGCCGAAGCCGGCGAGACCCAGCGACAAGCCGCCGCGAAGGCTTTCCGCCATCGACTCATAATCGGCGTAGCAGTCGCCGCCCCAGTGAACCGGGAACTTCTGACCGCCGACGGTTGCCGAACGGGCGAACAAGGCGGCTTCATTTTTGCCCAGCTTCTCTTCCAGTACTTCAAAAACAACTTTGTTGTACAGGTACGTATAGTAGTTATGCATTTTCACTGGATCGGAGCCATCGTGATACACGACATCCGTTGGAATCCGTTCGCCGAAGTCGGTTTTGAAGCAGTCGACGCCCATGTCGATCAGCTCCCGCAAATATCCGGCAAACCATTCGCAAGCCGCCGGATTTGTGAAGTCTACCAGCGCCATACCCGGCTGCCAAAGGTTCCATTGCCATACGTCACCGTTTGCTTTTTTCACGAGGTAACCGTTCTTCTTCCCTTCCTCAAACAGACGGGAGCGCTGACCGATGTACGGGTTGATCCAAACGCAAATTTTCAAGCCTTTCTCCTTCAGGCGCTTCAGCATGCCCACTGGATCCGGGAATACGCGCTCATCCCATTTGAAGTCCGTCCAATGGAATTCACGCATCCAGAAGCAGTCGAAGTGGAAGACGTGCAGCGGCAAATCACGCTCTGCCATGCCGTCCACAAAGGAGTTAACGGTCGCCTCGTCATAGTCGGTTGTAAACGAGGTCGTCAGCCACAAGCCAAAGCTCCACGCCGGAGGAAGGGACGGTTTGCCGGTCAGATCGGTGTACTTGTTCAGCACATCCTTTGGCTCCGGACCGTCGATGACGAAATATTCCAGCGATTCGCCGGGAACACTAAATTGTACTTTTTTGACTTTTTCCGATGCGACTTCAAACGAAACCGCACCCGGATCGTTTACAAACACGCCATATCCTTTATTTGTCACGTAAAAAGGAATGTTCTTATAGGACTGCTCAGAGCTTGTCCCGCCGTCCTTGTTCCAGATGTCAACCACTTGACCGTTCTTGAGGAACGAGGTGAAGCGTTCGCCCAAACCATACACCCATTCGCCGACGCGCAGGTCAAGCTCTTCGCGCATATAGGTGTTGCCGCCTCTTTCGGTGATATGCGCCATCGATTTGTAGCCGCTGCCGGTAATCCGCTCGTCGCCGCGGAAGAAGTCCACGGACCATTGCGGGCCTTTGTTAATGCGGACGCTAAGGTTGCCGCTCTTGAGCTCGGCATAATGCTCGGTTTCGGTTATCTCGGCATGGTCGCCGCCCTTTGCCAATTCAAAATGAGGACCATGGTCCACTGTCCCCGCAAAATGGATCAGCTTAACACCAATGACCCCCGGCAACGGAGAGTGGAACTGCATCGTCAGCAATGTCGTATTAATCATATCGCCCCGGCCGCGAAGCGGAGTTGTGGAGGCGGAGGCAATTAAAGTATGGTCTTTGACTTGAAAATCATAGGCCTGCACCGCGGTGGAGAGCGTAAACTCCTCGCGAATCAGCCAGTTGCCATCGGTAAACTTCATGGGTGGAATACCGCCTTTCGTCACATTGTTTTTCTTATGAAAACGCTCTATACTTGCATTATACTGATATCACTCAAATAAAACTAACATTATCAAGCCAAAATATAACACTATTTTGATGAGGTGACCGTATATGGATCAGGCGCTTCGCCGCTCTCTGAAAGAGAGCAAGAGTCACGGCAACGAGCGGCAGCCGTTTGGAACCTATTGGTACCGCTATGGCCCTGGTGAACATGTCATCGACTGCCATTGGCATGATGAAGCCGAGTTCTTCTATTGCCTGGAAGGCGAGACGCTGTTTCAGGTCGATACCGATTACTTCCCGGTTCGTGCCGGGGAAGCGGTGTTTATCGACGGCGGCGACATTCACGCCGCCCATGCGCATGGTGAGCAGGGCTGCGCATTCTTCTCACTCGTATTCGATACGCAGCTGCTAGCCAGCGCACATTATGATGCGGTCCAGGAGAACCTGGTGCTGCCCTTGCAGGAACGGAAGGCGACGTTTCCTCGCCATATCCGGCGCGAGACCGCGGCAGACTTATCACTTCTGGAGCATATCGTGACGTTGATGCGCAGCTGCAGCACCGAGGCGCCCGGCTATGAAGGCGCCGTCAAAGGGCATCTCTACTTGATGCTGTCGGAGATCGCGGCTACCGGCCGGGCCGTCAACCGCTCCTATAGCAGCACCCGCAGCGAATCGTCCAAAATCGACCGGCTCAAAACGGTCATTCAGCATATTCAGCAGAACTACAGCCATCCCATCCGGCTGGCGGAGCTGGCGGCGCTGATTCCGATGAGCGAAGGACAGTTTTGCCGCTTCTTTAAGTC
This sequence comes from Paenibacillus sp. 3LSP, assembly GCF_032465655.1. Classification (NCBI taxonomy): domain Bacteria; kingdom Bacillati; phylum Bacillota; class Bacilli; order Caryophanales; family Paenibacillaceae; genus Paenibacillus; species Paenibacillus sp. 3LSP. The sequence continues at coordinate 45,079 of NZ_JAWDJI010000228.1, forward strand.
GATGACCCGACAGACGCCGATGGATTATATCAATTCGTACCGGATCCGCCAGGCCGCCGAGCTGCTGCGCGATCCGGAACGAAAAATCTCCGATATCGCGCTGGAGGTCGGCTTCGACAACATCAGCTACTTCATCCGCGTGTTCCGTAAAGCGATGAATTGCTCGCCTTCGGAATTCCGCAAACGGCTACATGCTTCGGTTGAGGTCTAAATTCCCTGGAGGGGGCTGTTTCCCCATTGCATCCCCCATGTAGCAAAATTAGCTGGAGTATTCCAGCTAATTTTGGTTTCGTCCTTGTTTTAGCTCAGCTTGAACCAGCTGATTTGCACTTCCCCTTGCAGATGCAGATACACATCATGTCGGCCCGACAAACTTGCCGGTGCTTCTGCGGTGACTGTTGTCCAAGCTTGGCGACCGCCGGTAGGCAAGATCTTGCAGCTAATCACCGACTCGCCTTCTGGTGAATCCAGCGTGACGGCGATTTCGCCGCCCTTCAAATTCCCCGATACACGGGCTTCAAGTTGGGTTGTTCCTTCATCTAGCTCGACATCACGGAAGGCAATCCACCCGCGTTCACCTTTCAGCCGGATGCTGTCGCCGCCTTCACGGCATTCGTCCAGGTAGACTTCCTCGTAGTCGTCATAGTTGACCGCGCGGACCGGTTCACGCAGCGAACGCGGAGGTACGGTTTCGCCATCAACCTGAAGTGTCGTTGTCAATGCGATCTGCCCCGAGGAAGAGCCGACCATCACCGTATATTCGCCCGACTCCACGCAATAGCGATCTCGGGTTACGTCCCAGAACGCCAGCTCTTCTGCCTTCAGCGCAAAGGTCACCCGCTGCGTTTCACCCGACTGTAAATGCAAGCGAGTAAAGCCTTTCAACGTTTTCAACGGCCGCGGCACGCGCGATTGCCCGATTCGCACGTACAGTTGCGGTACTTCGTCCCCGGCGATATTCCCCGTATTTCGCACATCAAACGAAATCTGAACCTCGCCCTCCTGATCAACCTGAGTCCGCTCAAGAGCAAGATTGCTATATTCAAACGTCGTATAGCTAAGTCCATGACCAAACGGATATAAGACCTCGCCGTCAAAATATTGATAAGTCCGTTTACCCTTAATAATGTCGTAATCCATAATGTCCGGCAGTTGGTCTACCGATTGGTACCAGGTCATATTTAATCGACCTGCTGGATTATAGTCTCCGAACAACACATCGGTTACAGCATGGCCCAGTTCTTGAGCAGAATGAGAGGTGAACAGGATCGATGGCACATGCTCGTTCTCCCAGTTCACTGCAAACGGATAGCTGCCGACAATGACAACCACCGTATTGGGATTGGCTGCTTTGACCGCTTGAATTAAAGCTTGCTGCGCCGGCGGCAGCACGATGTCCACTCGGTCGATCGTTTCCTTCGCATTAATGAAAGGGTTATTGCCTACGACAACTACCGCGGTCTCTGCCGACTTCGCAGCCTCTACAGCTTGCTCAATCCCGTTCTCTACCACTTCAACGATCCATTGTTCTCCTGGAAGGCGACGATCTACCTTCACCGTATTATCAAAAACATTCTCGCCCACAGCGATCAACCCGCCGCGTTCGTTCAGGATGATCGGCCGTCCGTTCCAAGCCTTCATCTCAACCTTGCCGTTTGAAGCAGGGCGCAAGTCGAACACTTCTTTGACAAACCAACCACTTGCTTCATTTGCCATTGCCATCAGCAGCCCCGAATCGGTCTCCGTAACGAACTTGCCATTTTCCACAGACCGCAGCGTGATGGAGCCCCAGCCCCAATCGTTACGCTCAAAAACAGCTGCATCCGCTGCATTCTCACCGGTTGCTTCTAGAACAGCCTCCGCTCCTTCGCCAGAGGTGATCCGGACATATTTGCCGGTCAGGGCCGAACGAAGGCGAATCCGATCCGAGCCGGTTCCGAACAGGACGGGCCGGTTGCCCATCTTCTCCTTGATGCCCTGAAGCGGGGTGACGCGGTACGGCGGCGTGCCGCTGTACCAGTCGGTATAGGCTTCATTGGCCAACGGTCCAACAACCGCGATGGAACCTAACGTTTGCGGAAGAGGCAGCAAGCCTTCGTTCTTCAGGAGCACGATTGCTTCGCGGGAAGCTCTCAGCGCCAAAGCCGTATGCTCTGGTGCGCACAGCTTCTCTTCCGGCACTCGGCTATACGGGTTCCGCTCCTCCGGATCGAACTCACCCAGACGGAAGCGTACACGGAAGGCGTTGCGCAGCGCACGGTCCAAATCCGATTCGGCCAGCAAGCCTTGCTCCAGCGCATTCCGCAACGCCTGGAACATGATCGGCTGCTCATCCGTCATGCTGTCGATGCCGGCCTTAATACTCCCTGCAACTGCTTCAGCATATGACTCCACGTACTTGTGGTCCAGCACCGTACCCATGACGTCGCCGGCGTCGCCGACAACAAACCCGTCCATCTCCCATTCACCTTTAACAATCTCGTTGACTTCTGAATTCAGGTTGCAAGGCATGCCGTTGATTCCGTTATAGGCCGTCATCATTGAACCTGCGCGACCTTCGCGGAACGTCCGCTCAAACGCTTTCAAATAATACTCCCGTTTGTTGCGCGGATCGATGCTCACCGATTCACTGCCACGGCCAATCTCATTGTTGTTTGCGTAAAAATGCTTCAGCGTGGCTACAGCCTTATAATAAAACGGATGATCCCCCTGCAGCCCCTTGACCAATTCGGTCGTTAACGCTCCCGTGAGGTATGGGTCTTCGCCGTAAGCTTCCTCTGTCCGGCCCCAGCGTGGATCGCGTTCCATATCAACGGTTGGCGCCCAGATCGTCAAACCGTTCACTTCCGGATTCCGTTGAAAATACACCCGCGCCTCATCCCCTATCACCGAGCCGATTTGGCGCATCAACTCAGGATTCCAGGTGCAGGCCAGTCCGGTGTTTTGCGGAAAGGACGTAGCTTCCCCCAACCAGGCTACGCCGTGCGCGCCTTCCGTACCATGCTTGTATTTTTTGACGCCGAGCCGCGGCACCTCCGTTTGGAATTGGCACATTAACTCAATTTTCTCATCCAACGTAAATCGGCTGATCAAGTCGTCCACCCGCTCCGCCAACGGCAGATCAGGATTCTGAAAAGGATATTGGTACTTGTTGTCCGTCATACAATTACCTCGCTCTCCTACTCTATCAAACTCATTGTAAGCGCTTAAGAATTTGTTGCTGCTGATACCATCAAGTCTTCCACCCTATCTTAGTCTGCCGCCCCCTTCAGCGATACACGGAACATTAGTGTATTTTTCATATAAAAATATCGCATGATCAGCACGGTACGCCCCCGAAGAGTTCCCCTCCCCTAGCTCTACCCGCACCTCCTTTTGCACGATTATCCCCTTTAATCAGAATGGAGAAGAGGATGATGTTCTGGCCCTCTCTTTTGCACCATTATCCCTTTGGTTCAGAATTGGGATTTTTCAGGAGGATCATCTTCTTACCGCCCTTTTTCGCCGCTATCCCTTTTGTTCAGATAAAAGAAATCAATAGGCGAGACGGAAAGCTGGTTTCCCGGAATCTGATTAATCCTCCATATATTAGTTAGTATTTTGGGATTTTTTTCTTGATATCAGAACGTACGTTTGGTATAATTTAGGAAAACAGAACGTATGTGCGTGTTTGTGGCATTTTGAAGAATCGATGGAGGAAGTGGACATGAAATTAGGCATGAATACGGAACATCAAGCTATCAGACGTCGTTTTCAAAGCGAGGCCGACTGTATCGAGGCGATTATCGCGATGAAGTGGCCAAATGGCTTTGTCTGCCCGCGCTGTGCTTATACCGAGTGCACCCGTCTGTCCACTCGACATATTCCTTTATTTGAATGTGGAAGATGCGGCTATCAAGCCTCGCCTTTGGTCGGTACCATTTTTGAAAGAACTCATCTGCCTTTGGTGAAGTGGTTTCAAGCACTGGAGCTGTTCCTGCTCCCAGATGGCATCTCGGCGCTACGGTTGAGTCAGGTAATCCAAGTGACCTACAAGACCGCTTGGCTCATGCTGCACAAAATCCGCCATACCCTCGGTGAATGCGATGCGAAGGTTTTGCTCTCTGGAGAAGTCAAAGTGTGCCGTGATCAATATGGGACGGATACCAGACGCTTTCATCCAGCTGATCAACCTTATGCCACTGCGGTCGTTACCGGCTGCATGGTCACGGAGAGTGGCGAGCCCGAGCGAGTGAAGATCCAACTGATTCCGCACAAAAGAGGGGGAGAGCAACAGGCTGACCGAAGCGAACTCGAGGCATTCATCAATAAGCATGTGGATGTACAACACACCTCAACCAAACGGTGGTTTCCTTTCGTTTATCGGATGTATCTGCCCTTGCGGAGAGTCGTGAGACAAGCAAGAGATTCGATTCGACGCACGTATGTCGCGTTGGGAATAACGCATTTGCAGGCGTATTTGAACGAGTACACCGTCCGCCGTTACCTGCGCATGACTTGTTCCGAGGAAGAGATGTGTCAAAACCTGCTGCAAATGTGCTTGTCCATTCCTGCGATCCCTTACCGCGAGTTAATCAACCGCCAACAAAAATACCCGTCCATTGCAGCAGCGGCTTAAACCACTGCATGAATGAACGGGCTGCAAGTGCTTGTTGTACTAGTGTACGAATATGTTTACACCTATCAGGACGAGCTCTTCTATGTCTATGATCGATTGGACTTGGAGTTTTATCCATTTGTCTTTTAATTGTTATTTCGTTTTTTTCTTCCGAACGTTTTCAGGTTTCTCTTTCTCCACTCCCTGATTCAACGGGATAATCGTCAGAAGAGCGCCGCCGATAGATCATATGCCACTAGAGCAATATGTCACTTGCGCAATATGCCACTAAAGCAAATGCCCTAGGGCAACGGACCAAAGCACACCTCAGTGCCCCATGGAAACTTACGAGGCCGGCATCAGGCATGGTTCATCTGCTTGCGATAAGCGGAAGGCGAGGTGCCGACGTACTTGCGGAATTTGCTGTGGAAATAGTCGACATTGGTGTATCCGACCTTTTCGGCCACCTGATAGACCTTCAGGCCCTCCTCTAAATAGTGTTTTGCTTTCTCGATCCGCACTTTGTCCAGGTAAGTGTTAAAGTATTCTCCGGTCGTGTTCTTGAACAATTTGCCTAAGTATGCGCTGTTATAGTTGAAGATGCCGGAGAGTGTCTCTAGTTTGAGGTTTTCGCTATAATTCCGGTGAATCAAATCCAACATAATTTTGACTTCGCGGTGTTTCCCATCTTCACCGAGTTGGTTCATAATTTGCTGCAGCAGTTGCTCTGCCTGCCCGTTTAACTCCAGAATGGAGTAGGCTTTTTGGATTTTGGAGTACCCGTCGGAAAACTCTTTGCTGCGGTTTTGCAGTTCCGGTGACTGCTTCAGCGCCTTACTGAAAATCGTGGTCAGCAGCTCCACATAACGGTTTTTGATTTCGTTCTCCATCGCACCTTCGCCTTTATAAGCTTCGCCCAGCTGGTGCAGCAGAGATTTGACGGCATCGCGATTCCCGATATCTACCGCATAAAAGAGCTGCTCTCCCAGTTCATCAGTCGAAAGCTCTGGTCCCGCACTCATGCTTGGACTTGCACCTGAATTTGCATCTGAACCCGTACCTCTACCTGAAACTGCACCGATACCTGAACCCGCAACTGGATCCGTTCCGGCAGACAAGCTATCGGGCGTTAATATCGTTCCCTGATCAAGGAAAAAATGACGGCGGACCAAATCACATGCCGTCCGGTACGATTCCCGAATCTCCGTCATGCATCCTACCTTCTCGCCAATCGCCACGGAATAGCGGATGCCTAAATCAGCCAGCTCAGCAGCAAGCTCGCGATAGATTCCTGTAAGTTCTACAGAGAGAAGCGGCTCCTTCAGCAAGGCGCCAAACTTAGAGTGGATCGCAAACACCCAGCCACGGCCTGTCTCCTCGAACTGCCGAACCAACGTTTTGCGGATCAGCGCGTTGATATGGGCATCGGTGTCTCCCTCCATTTGCGGGGCTAGCAGCAAAATTTGAAACACCTTGCCGCTGATGCCCACTTCATGAGCCCGCTCGCACAGCGGCGTAGAGTCCTCCTCGTCTTCGCCAGTCAGTACGGACTGGATCAGTGCTTCCCGGTTCCACTCCGTTGTGACGTGCTTCCACTGCTCGGACGCTCTCTCTTCATCGATCGTCAGCTTGATTTTCCAGAGATAATCCTTCAGCTCATCTTCATCCACCGGCTTCAATAAATAACCATCCGCCCGGTGGGTCATCGCCTTCTTGGCATAGCTAAAATCGGCGTAACCGCTAAGAATCAAAATATGCAAATTCGGATCTTGCGTGCGAAGCTTCTCGATCAACTGCAACCCGTCCATCCCTGGCATGCGGATATCGGCCACGACCAGATCGGGAAGATATTGCTGATATTTTTCCAGCGCTTCATTCCCGTTGGCCGCCGTATCCACAACTTCGTAGCCATAGGCGCCCCAATCGATAAAAGTCCGCAAACCCTCCCTAAGCTTCGGTTCATCGTCAACAATCAGCACTTTAATCATTTTGCATTCCTCCGGCCGGAAAAAATTAAGTTTTCCCCAGCATTCGATAAAGCGTTTACAATTTAATTATAGGTTAGTTTTTAAATCGCTCACAAACATTATTCTGTTCATTTGTTGCACTATTTTGATGCCCCGCAAAAAAAGCTGCTCTCCCCCTCATCAATTGAAAGATTGAGCAGCTTGGTAGTTTCTGCATCCACTCGATAGAGTACGACTATCACTTTTCATTCTTAGACGTCTATTTATCCCTTCACCGCTCCTGCCGTCATCCCGTCGATAAAGTATTTTTGGAAGGCCACAAACAAGATAAAAATCGGAATGATGGAGAAGAAGGAACCTACAATCAGCAAATCATAGTTGTTCCCGTAAGGGGTTAGCAGCGTCTTAAGCCCAATCGGTAACGTGTATTTATTGGCGTCGCTGAGCACCATAAACGGCCAAAGGAAGTTGTTCCAGCTGTTCATCCCGTTCAGGATGGCCATCGCCGCAAAAGAAGGCTTCATCACCGGTAAGATGATCCGCACGTAGATTCCATACTCGCTCGCTCCGTCAACGCGTCCCGCAGCGATAATTTCCCGGGGAATTCCCCGCAAATACTGCCGGAAGAAGAAGATCGTCGCCGCGCTGGCAATCCCAGGCAGAATAATGGCCGAATAGGAGTTCATCAGCCCGATATCGTAGGTTAGCGTATACAGCGGCAGGAGCAGAATTTCGAATGGAACCATCATGATCAGCAGGACACAGATGAACAGGGTATTTTTCCCTTTAAATTCATAAGCCGAAAACCCGTACGCCACCGTAGCGCTAACCAGCAACGTCACTGTCACTTGGACGACCGTCAGCACTAACGAATTAAAAAACCATAGGAAATAGGAATGATTGCCCGTAAATAAGTATACAAAGTTATCCAAGCTCATGACCGATAGATCGAACTTCAGATTCAGTCCGTATCGGATCAAATCCTCCCCGGGCTTAAAGGAAGCCAGTGTTACAGCATAAAACGGCAGAAGCACCAGCACGCACAGGAAGGCGAAAAACACGAACAAAACGATCTTAATTAGCAAGCCGCGCTTCGATTTCGTCATGCTTCCTCCCCCTTCTTAAACATGCCGGTAAAGGCCAGCTGTGTCAGATTGATCACCATCGTAATGACAAGAAGCACGATGCCAACGGCGGCCGCATACCCCAGATTATTCTTCTCAATCCCTTGACGGTATAAGTAGCCCACGATGGTTAAGCCGATGTTCTTCGGAGAGTTGTTGCCGTTCCAGAGCATCATGCTTTCGATAAACATCGCCAGACCGGCGTAGATGCTGATCGTTAAAACATAGATGGTCGTTGGCTTCAACAGCGGCATCGTGATTTTCGTAAATCGCTGGATGGGAGAAGCACCGTCGATGGAAGCGGCTTCATAGTATTCTTCGGGAATATTTTTGAGTCCAGATAGGAAGTAAAGCATGTTTACCCCGGTCCATCTCCAGGTCGCCAGTGCCAATAAGGCAATAAAGCCAGTCGTTTGTCCTTTCAAAAATTTAATCGGCTCCACGCCAAACAAGCCCAAAAAGCTGTTGATGAGCGACCCTTCCATTTCACCGAACATCAGTCGGAAGATCGTCCCGGCCACCACCACTGACGTCAACGCCGGGAAGAAAAACGAGGATTTGAAAAATTCCCTCGCCCACATGAACTTGTTGTTAATCAATACGGCAAACAACATCGGAAACGGGATCAGAATCACCAAGGTTAAGACCATATAGATGGCACTGTTGGTCACGGCCTTGAGGAAAACCCCGTCGCCCATCAATTTCTCATAGTTGTCTATGCCAATCCACGCTGCTTCCTGTCCCAGGGTCACTTTCTGCAAGCTCATCCCGAAGGAGCTGATCAGCGGATACACCCAAAAGATGAGGAATACGAGCACGAACGGCAACACAAATACGTAAGGAGCAACCTTTTGTGAGTAAAGGAATTTTTTAAACATCGCCCTACCCCTTTTTTTAAACAGAGCTACTCCCGGAGGAGTAGCTCGCTGCTTATTTCAATTACTTCAGCTCCTGCTCGATTTGCGCTTGCGCATCATCCAGAGCTCGCTTAATATCCTTCCCGTCTTCAAAAACCTCGTTTAACGTTACCGTACAAAGCACGTTATTGATCGTAGGTGAAGCGGAGGTGGATTTAATCAATCGGATTTCGTCCTTGATGTCGTTCAGCACGTCAAATGGGTTGTTAATGAAGTATTGCACAAACTGGTTGTCCGGGTTATGTGTTACATCCTTCATTTCCCAAACGTCCATGTTGACCGGGTCAAAGCCCAACGTGTTCCAAATTTCAATGTTGGCATCCTCCGACAATTTGGCAAAAGCGAGGAAATCCTTGGCCAGCTCAATGTCTTTGGCCGTTTTGGTTACGACCGTCCCGGTTCCGCCGCCGCCAACCGAACGCGGCATCCCTTCTTCGATAACCGGAATCGGGGCGATGGCGATTTTGCCGGAGAGATCCTTCATATAGTTCGTGTATCTCGACATTTGCCACAACGGCATGAAAGCGGTCGCATAGTTGCCCGCATTAAACTCCCCGTAAGCTTCCTCCGTATCGGGCTGCCCTCCGGCGATGGTGGCGATCACATTGTTGTCTTGCAGGTCTTTCAGCAGGGTAAGTGCCTTCACCAAGGGTTCCGAGTTGATGGTCGGGTTCCCGGCGTCATCCGTGAAATCCGCACCTTGCTGCGCCAGCAGCTGGGAAAGCTGCCACGTTGCACTCGTATCGGCGGTGCCCATATACTTGCCTGTTTTCTCATACACTTGGATTCCGGCTTGTTTAAAATCTTCCCAGGTGACGATCGTCTTGTAATCCACTCCGGCCTCTTCTAAAATTTCCGTGTTGTAAAAAGCAACCGAGGCGCCAACGTGAGTTGGGATACCGTAATTCACACCGTCCTTGCTGTAGAGGTCGATTCTGGATTTGACGATCGTGTCCCGGTACGGGTCGATGACGTCATTTAATTCGACCAGCTGCGGCGTGCCGGCCAGAAAATCCGGGAACTTGCCCAGCTCAATATCCGCGATGTCCGGCGCCCCAACACCCGTCTGGACGGCGATGGATAATTTGTTGTGCATATCATCGTAAGGCATCACCGTGACGTTCAGCTTAATTTGCCGATCCGGATTGGCGGTGTTCCATTTCTCCAGCATTTTCTCAAAATGCTGTCCATGCAGTTCCACAAACGTCCAATAGGAAAGCTCTATCGCATCTTCCCCCGCACCGCCGTCCAACACGGAGGTTTCACCCCCCGCCGTGGTTGACGTCTTGCCGCAACCCCACAGCCATGTGGCCATTGATAAGACTAACAGCACAATCCAAACCTTTTTCTTCATCCTTGACCCTCCCTGACAAAATAAAATCTACACACTTCATTTACAGTCGGTTATCTCCCACTTCTCTAGTAAAACCGATGGTCAATCGATGACCTGAAGAAGCGCATGCCTGTTGTGTATAGCTAGGTGTTGTCATCGTCTCAAGGGTGAATGAAGCCGTTGCTTCTCAGAAGCGTTTGGTTCTTTAAGATCTCGCTTGACCCAAGCGAATCACGTTCCAGGAGGCTTTAGCTAAACGAGCTTTTACATAACCGTCCTCGCAGACCGCATTACCTCCGGTGTGAGGTTTAACATTTTCCTGGTCCGCTGTATTTACAGCTTTGAGGTCGTCATGTTCCAGCACCAGATGCTCGATCACACAGTAGCCTTCGAACCCGCGAATATCGCAATCCAGCTCAAGCGCTTCCTCCAAATGACGGTTGACCGCAAAAATCGTCAACGTCTCGTCCGCTTCGTTATATACAATCGCACTGTCCAAATAAGGAACATCGGTATAATCCTTCGCGTCGTACACCGGGGAGTTAACTACCGGCTGCAGCGATACGCCCCGTCCAAAAAGCGAAGCATGCATGTAAGGATAATAAATCGTTTGCTTCCAGGAACGTCCGCCATTCTCCGTCATGATCGGAGCGATTACGTTCACCAACTGGGCCATGCAAGCCATCTTCACTCGGTCGGCGTGGCGCAGGAACGTAATCAGCATGCTTCCGACCAGCAAAGCGTCCTCGAAGTTATAAACGTCTTCCAGTTGCGGCGGCGCAATTCCCCAGGGCTCCAGCTTGGCATCGGCATCGTTGGAATGGTACCAAACGTTCCATTCGTCGAAGCTGAGGTACATCGTTTTTTTGCTGCGTTTCTTCGCCTTAACATAATCGCAGGTGGAAATCACCGTACGAATGAAGTGGTCCATATCCATCGAACGGGCGAGGAAATTCGCCGTATCGTTGTCCCGGTTGCCATAGTATTGATGCAGGGAAATATAATCGGCCACTTCGTAGGTATGCTCCAATGTCACCGCTTCCCATTCCGGGAACGTTGGCATCGACGAGCTGGAGCTGCCGCACGATACCAGTTCGATATCAGGATCAACCTGTCGCATCGCCTTCGCGGTCTCATAGGCGAGCCGTCCGTATTCCTGAGGTGTCTTTTGTCCGATTTGCCATGGACCGTCCATTTCGTTACCCAGGCACCAGGTTCGGAACTTATGGGGCTGCTCATAACCGTGGCTTCGGCGCAAATCGCTCCAATAGCTGCCCCCCGGATGGTTGCAGTATTCCAGCAGGTTGCGGGCCGCATCAACGCCGCGGGTCCCCAAATTCACCGCCATCATGACTTCGGCACCAACCTCTTTGGCCCATCCAGCAAACTCGTTTGTGCCTACCCAATTCGGTTCAATCGTCCTCCAGGCCAGTTCCAAGCGTTTGGGCCTCGATTCAACCGGACCAACCCCATCCTCCCAGTTATACCCGGAAACAAAGTTCCCGCCGGGATATCGGATGATCGGGACGTTCAGCTGCTTCACCAGCTCCTTGACGTCGTTACGGAATCCATGTGAATCCGCCTCCGGATGCGAAGGCTCATAGATCCCCCCGTAGACAGCTCGGCCCAAATGTTCAATAAAGGAGCCGTAAATGCGCCGATCTACTTCCGCAATTTTAAAGGCTTTGTCGATGACCATCGTTGCTCGCAGTGCTGTTGATGACATGTTGACCACCTTCCATTTTAGTAAATATTAAATTATTTCGAATATCCTTGAATGAATCCGTTTACAGGTATAAAATAACATATGAGATTAGGGTTGTAAATATATTTACATAAAACATTTTATATTTATATAAAATTAATTGAATGAATGGTCCTAAACACCGTGAAAATGCTGAAAAATTGCCTGAAATTACAATGTGATTTTGAAATTTAGTTTAAATAAACTTAAAATTAATTACTCATTTACTGCAAATTTAATCTATTTTTCGAATCGGATCTTCATTTTTTGATTTGATGCTTTATTATGCGACCAAGTTAGTTTATAATTATCTAAAATAAAACTACCCATTAATTATTGGAAGAAGGTTCGATTATCCGATGATCTATATTAAGGATTTGATGAGCGGGATCGACATTTTCAAAGCATTAAGCTCGGAGATCAGAATTCAAATCCTCGAACTGCTGGCCAAAAATCAGGCTTTAAACCTCAATGACCTCGCCACCAAGCTGGGCTTAAGCAACGGAGCGATAACGATGCACATCAAGAAGCTGGAGGAAAGCGGCCTGATTGAGATTAATACTTCCGTTGGCAAGCATGGCATCCAGAAGATATGTTATCTGAACAAAGACAAGTTGATGGTCGACCTGCGGAGCAAGGATGTCGACAATTTATACGAAGTGGAAATTCAGGTGGGCCATTATAGCAATTATCATGCGGTCCCTACCTGCGGTTTGGCTACGAAGCACAGCATTATCGGTGATTTTGACGATCCGCGTTACTTCGCCGATCCACAGCGAATCGACTCGGAGATTATTTGGTTGTCCGAGGGCTTCCTGGAATACCGCATCCCGAATTACTTGAAGCCCAATCAAACGTTCCGGGAAATTCAATTTTCGATGGAGCTGGGTTCCGAGGCGCCCGGGTATTGCGATAACTACCCGTCGGACATCTATTTTTACTTGAACGGCGTCGAAATCGGTTTCTGGACGAGTCCGGGGGACTTCGGTGATGCACGCGGCACGTTTAATCCGGATTGGTGGCCGCCGCACTTGAACCAATATGGAATGCTGAAGCTGATCCGCATTAACAATGAGGGCAGCTTTATCGACGGCTGCCGCATTTCCGACGTTACGTTGGAACAGATTCAACTGGATTACAAAAGCGAGCTGACGTTCCGCATCGCCGTCACCGACAAGCCGATCAACAAGCGCGGACTGACCATCTACGGCAAGAACTTCGGCAATTACAGCCAGGACCTGCTGGCTCGGGTGCTGTATGATGTGAAAGAGCAATAACAACAATCAAAAAAATCAGCCTCCAGGTTACCGTTAGGTCCTGAAGGCTGATTTATTTTTAGCATAAGGAATAGGTTCTTACATCGTTTGCCCGTTGTCGATGGTAAGGATTTGTCCCGTCATCGAAGGTTGTTCCAGAATCGACGCGATCAGTGCGGCAATCTCCTCCGGCGAAGCAATCCGGTCCAATGGCAGCTGGGAAGTCAGCGACCGCATCTGCTCCTCCCGTCCAGCCCACCAACGTGTGCTGACTGCTCCAGGAGCTACACTGGTCACCCGCACATCCGGCGCCAATGCGTGAGCCAGCGATTTGGTCAAACCGTGCACCGCTGCTTTGGATACCGCATAGGGGACCGAGGAGCCTTTGCCCGAAATCCCTGCAATACTGCCCACGTTAACGATTGCCCCTTTACCCTGCTTTAAATACGGAGCTGCCGCTCGCGCACAATAAAACATCCCTTTTACATTTACCGCAAACAGATCGTCCCAGGCATCTTCCGTAATTGCATCCAGATCGCCCATTGCAATATACCGGGTGATGCTGGCGTTATTGACCAGATAATCGATCGTCCCAAATTGCTGGACGATTTGGTCAACCATAGAGATGACCTCCTCGTTGTTTGAAACGTCGGCGCGAATCGCAATCGCCCGGCCGCCAAATTGCTGAATGGTTTGCACGGTCTCTTGGGCCTCCGCCTCTGAACGGGAGTAATTGACGGCAACCATTGCCCCGCGTTCAGCCAGCAGCGTTGCCGTCGCCCGGCCGATCCCCGTAGCGCCCCCGGTAATTAGCACAACTTTGTTATGGTAACTCATGCTTCCATCTCCTCCTGTAAGCGAAGTACACTCGATTTATTTTTTTCAGCCGACTGGCTATTACTGCTTCCCTGCCAATTCACCAGGAACACCCCTACACAAGTCAAAGCCCCGCCAACATAAACGTACCAAGCGATCTGCTCACCAAACAGCAGCCAACTGCAAATGACGCTAAAGATCGGCACAAGGAACAGGAATGAACTGGTTTTGCCTGGATCGCTGTGGCTGAGCAAATAAAACCAGATCGTAAATTGAATAATGGAACAAAAGATCACGAGCCAGATGACCACGGACGCGGACGACAGGTTCAATTCAAAGCTGGGATGCTCCCCTGCAAAGCTGAAGATTAACAGCATCACGCCGCCGAGCAGCATTTGATAGGCGGCCAGCACTCTTTTGTCAAACGCCGGACCGATGCGGTTAATGATCAACGTGGCCACCGTGAAGCTGACGGCTCCCGCCAATGCAAATACCGTGCCAGGGTTAATGCTCAGGTTCATGCCAAAGGTGATAACCACACCAGCAAAGCCAATCACCACGCCAACCCATTGCCTTACGCGATAGGCAGTTCCCATCAGAGCTCCCCAAAGGATCAGCATCAACGGGCTCGTGCTTGAGATGATAGCGGACTCGCCAGAGGTAATCCAGCGCATGCTGTAAGCGGTGAACCCCATCACCCCAACCGATTGGAACAACCCGAGCAGCAAAAGCTGCAGCCAAGACTTCGCACCCTTAGGTTGAGGTTTGTTGGCGCTGAGTAAGGCGAGCAATCCCCCGGCCAATAAGAATCGGATCCCCATCAGCATGAGCGGGGTGGTATGCATCATTCCCAGTTTGGCAGCCGGATACGCCGTCCCCATCAAGAAAGTGGTCAGCAACAGCAGACCGGTATATTTGAATATATTCACGTTGTCGTTTCCTCCTTAGGTGTCACTTTCATGATTTGTATTGTATCGGAGGTTGGTGATTATGTATAATGATTGATAAAGATATCTGATATCATTTTTAGTGATGACAACGGGCCAAAAGGGAGGCATTCCATATGGATAGCGCGGAATTGCGGATATTTCAAGCCGTTGCTCGGGACGGCTCCATCACAAAAGCTGCCGCCCGGCTTGGCTATGTGCAGTCCAATGTGACGGCTCGCATCAAGCAGTTGGAGACGGAGCTGGGGACTGATTTGTTTTACCGGCACAACCGGGGGATGACCTTAACCTCCAGCGGCAAGATGCTGTTGGATTATGCAGACAAAATTATCGGTTTGCTGGACGAAGCAGCGTCGGCGCTCTCCTTCTCCGGCGAGCCGACCGGTCCGTTGCTGATCGGCTCGACGCAAACGACGGCGGCAGTGCGGATGCCTAAACTGCTCAGCCAGTATTATGAAAAGTATCCGAAGGTGGAGTTAACCCTGCTGACAGATATGTCCGATCGCCTGATGGAGAGAGTGCTGCAATATGAGTTGGATGTCGCTTTTGGCAGCTTCCGATTTAATCATGAGGATCTCACTCGCCTTCCCGTCTTTGACGAGGAAGTGGTGGTTATTTCTCCACCGGGCATTGAGAGCTTGGACGAGGCCCTGTTGAAGCCTAGCTTGGTGTACAACCGCGGCTGCACCTTCCGCGAACAGCTCGAGGAGATGAAGAAGACCCACGGTCAAACCAACGTCGCCACGATGGAGTTCGGCACGCTGGAAGCCATTCTTGGCGGCGTCTCCGCCGGACTTGGCATCTCGCTGTTGCCGCGGATGGTCGCCGAGCAGAAGGCGCAGGAAGGCGCCATGCGGATTCACGAAGTTCCCGAATCGATGCGCTACTTGAAAACCGAGATTATTTACCGCAAAACCGCCCAACCCACCAGTGCACTCCGCGCGTTAATCGAGTTGCTGGGAGAGCAGGAAAGGATGGTTTCGTAAGTGAGGAGCGGTGCCTGCTCCTGCCGCCGCCATAGCTCTCTGTGGAGGGGATGACAGTTGCAAGGGATGATGAATGTACGGGAAAGGTTGCGCAACAGAGTAATGGTGACGGTAGAAGCTACCTGCGACGAGTGAGGGTACGATGACGGTGAGGTGCTGCGCTCGACGCGGTGCCGTGCTAGGGACGGTGCTGCGCTAGGGCAGTGCGGTGCAAGGGCGGTGTTGCGCAAGAGGTGGCGCTGTGCAAGAGGCATGCGGTGGAAGAAACATGCGGCGGAAGAGGCATGCGGAAGAGGCATGCGGAAGAAGCGTGCGGCGGAAGGAGCGGCGTATGAGGCACGGCAAAATCATGAGGCGGTGCGGCGCAAGAGGCGCGGCAAAATAGCGGTAAAAAATGGCCTTATTTTGCCTTTGCCGCGGATTTGATGAAAAATAAGGCCATTTTAGGGCCTTATTTGGGGGAGGTGGCGCGGATTCCCCCCGTTTTTAGGGGGATCCGCGCCAGATAAGGGAAATTTTTGGCGTTATTTACGCCAAAAATTTGGGATTTGGCCGAATAGCGGAATGAATTACCGCTATTCGCAGGACGAGCCGGCTGGACTCCGTGAATGTGGAGTCCAGCCGGCTCGTTTGGTGCGGCCGTGCGCCCGGCGCGGCCGCGGGCAGGTTCGCGCGCTAGGCCTGCTCCGCCTCGTTGAGCGCCCGCAGCAGCGTGCGGCGGTCGCGCACGCGATGGGCTTCGCGCAGGCTGCGCGCGAACAGCTCCTCGCCGACGCCCAGCTCGGCGAGGGTGGACGGCCCGCCGGCCTGGCGCAGCAGGCCGCGGAGCTCGGCTTCGCCGGGCAGGTCCCGCAGCCAGGCGCGGACCTGCTCCCGGTGCTCCCGGAGCGCCGCAGGCTCGGCGCCCGGGAGCGTCCCTTCGCCCGCGGCGTGGTACACGCGGGCGATTTCCGCACAGGCAACGCCAACTTTGGCACCGTGCAGCAGCGCCCGACGGCCCTGGCGCAAATACTCCATCTCCCAATAATGGGAGAGATGGTGCTCTGCGCCGGAGGCCGGGTGCGACTGCCCGAACAGCAGCATGGCGATGCCCGATTCGATCAGCGCCGTCATCAAGGCGCGGATCCCTTCTTCCGTGCGCGCGCCAATGGCTTCGGCGTGCGACACGCAGCTGCACAGCGCGCGCTCGGTAATCGCCGCCGCCTGTTCGTCATAAGGTTCCCCCGCTGTCAGGTGGGAGAACTTCCAATCGAACAGGCTCGTGTATTTCCCGAGCATATCGCCAAAGCCCGCAGCCACCAACCGCTGCGGGGCCGCCATCAGGATGTCGAGGTCAGCGAAAATCGCCACCGGCGGCACCGCCGGCACCGTCTTTTTGACCCCTCGCACAATCAGCGGCGCGCCCGCCGAGGTGAAGCCGTCCACGGACGGCGCGGTCGGCACTGACACAAACGGCTTGCCGGTTTTGTGGGCGGCAAACCGGACGATGTCGTGGATCGTCCCGGAACCCACCGCCAGAAGCGCACCCGTCTCGTCAGGGCGGATCTCCAGCAACAGCTGAACGAGCGCAATCTCGTCAGCAACTACATCGCCTTGCGCATCCGGTTGAATGAGAACAACGCGCGTCTTCACGCCCGCCGCTTCCAGCAACCCCATCAACTGCTCTCCCGCCGCCGCATACGTGTGATCATCCGCTACCAGCAGGATTTGGCGATAACCTTGTTCTAGCAAGTAAGGAGCAACCTTTCGGATGACCCCGCGGTCGAGTTCAATCACCTTCAACTGCTCCAACGTTCTGTCTTGCAGCATGGAATTCCCTCCCTTGACCATCCATCAACTTCCTGCAATTTTCTGAAAACCTCTTCAGGACCCTACGATTTGCCGCATTTCCCCGTAAAGCGAAAAAATTGCCCTATCCCTTTCCTCGCGACACCCCATGACACCCCATTCCAGCTCGAATCGGCGCCCATGGACTTAGGGCAAGAGGGTATTCGATCCTTTACCTTCTGCATAAACAACAGGTGGGCGAGGCGCACAGTCCTTGACAGGCCAGCCACTCCTTCGCCCCGCTTACTCCCACTCTTACTCCGCCGCTTGCTTGATTCGCTTCAGCCGCTTCATCACGTCGTTTTCGCCGCGGCCGAAGTAGTCGTGCAGCTGGCTGTATTCCTGATACAGCTTCTCGTACACTTCCACGTGTGCCGGGATCGGCTTGAACGTTTCCTCTTTGACGCGGGCCATTTTCTCGGCGGCATCTAGGATCGAATCGTAGCCGCCCGCTTCCGCGCCTGCAGCTACTGCTGCGAACATCGCCGCGCCGAGGGCCGGCGTCTGCTTGGAATCTGCCACAAAAATCTCACGGTTCGTCACATCCGCATAGATCTGCATCAGCAGGCGGTTTTTCTGCGGCAATCCGCCGCAGGCATACAACGCGTCAACTTGCACGCCGTTTTGAACAAACGCGTCGATAATTTTGCGCGTGCCAAAAGCCGTTGCCTCGAGCAATGCCCGATAAATCTCCTGCGGTTTGGTCAGCAGCGTCATCCCCAGGATCATCCCGGTCAAATCCGTATCCACCAGCACAGACCGGTTGCCGTTCCACCAATCGAGCGCGAGCAGGCCCGTTTGCCCCGGTTGATACGCAGCGGCTTCCCGCTCCAACCATTGGTGCACAGTCAATCCTTCCTTCTCCGCCGCCTCCTTCACGTACGCCGGCAACGCTTCTTCAACATACCATTCAAAAATATCCCCCACAGCCGACTGCCCGGCTTCATAGCCGTACAAGCCCGGAATGATTCCGTCCTCGACCACGCCGCACATGCCTTCAACCTGCTTTTCTTCCGTCCCCAGCAGCATGTGGCAAATCGAGGTCCCCATCGCCATAACCAGCTTGCCCGGCGAGACAACACCGACAGCTGGCACGGCTGCATGCGCGTCCACGTTGCCCACCGCCACGGCGATGCCTGGCGTCAGGCCCATCATCTCGGCCATCTCCGGCAGCAGTCCGCCTGCATTCGTCCCCAGCGGAATCACGTCGCCGCGCAGTTTTGTATCCGTCAGATCCTCCAGCCGAGGATCCAGCGCTTTAAAATACTCCTTACTCGGATACCCGTCCTGCTTATGCCAAATCGCTTTGTAGCCCGCCGTACAGCTGTTGCGGACAATGTTGCCGGTCATTTGCGCGATGACCCAGTCGGTCGCTTCCAGAAATAGATCCGCTTTCTCGTAGATCTCCGGTGCTTCGTCGAGGATTTGCCATACCTTCGCAATCATCCATTCGGACGAGATCTTCCCCCCGCACCGCGCCAAAAACGCTTCTCCCCGCTCCGCCGCAATCGCGTTGATCTTATCTGCCTCCGGCTGAGCCGCATGGTGCTTCCACAGCTTCACCCAGCTATGCGGGTTATCGGCCAGCGCCGGATCGAAGCTCAGCGGCTGGCCTTGCGCATCCACCGGCAGCATCGTGCAGGCGGTAAAATCAATGCCAATCCCGATCACATCCGCCGGATCGATTCCCGATTCCTGGAGCACCGCAGGCACCGAGCGCCGCAGCACCTCCAGATAATCGCCGGGATACTGCAAAGCCCAATCATGCTCCAGCTTAATCCCAGATCCGGGCAACCGCTCATCAATGACATGGTGCGGATATGGCGTCACATGGTCGGCAACCTCGCGGCCGTCCGACAAATCCACCAGCACGGCGCGGCCGGACTGCGTGCCGTAGTCGATGCCAATCGTGTATTTTTTCCCCTTGCTCATCGTACCCCCTCCCTGCATCCCATTATTTCTGCCCGTAATAGGCATTGGCTCCATGCTTCCGCAAAAAATGCCGGTCCAACAGCGCCTGATCCATCGCCGGCGTATTCGGATTGATCTGCTCCATCCGGGCGGCGATCTTCGCCACCTCTTCCAGCACAACGGCATTATGGACCGCATGATGCGCATCCTTGCCCCAGACAAACGGCGCGTGCGAATGCACAAGCACTCCCGGCACCTGGTTCGGATCCAGCCCCAGCTCTTTAAACCGCTCTACGATCACATGGCCTGTTTCCAACTCGTAAGCGCCTTCAATTTCGGCTCGTGTCATCGGCCGCGTTACCGGGATCTCACCGTAAAAATAATCCGCATGCGTCGTTCCATACGCCGGTAACGCCCGCCCTGCCTGGGCCCAGCTGGTTCCCCACGGCGAATGCGTATGCACAACCCCGCCGATGTCAGGAAATTCGCGATATAACACCCGGTGCGTTGGCGTATCGGAGGACGGGCGCAGATTCCCTTCCACCACGTTGCCGTCCAGGTCGACCACGACCATATGCTCCGGCTTTAATCCCTCATACGGCACGCCGCTGGGTTTAATGACAAACAATCCGCTTTCCCGGTCGATCCCGCTGACGTTTCCCCACGTAAACGTGACCAGTCCATACTTCGGAAGCTCCAAATTGGCTTCCCATACCTGCTGTTTTAAGGCTTCCAACATCGCAAGCTTCGTCCCCTTTCCTTATCCCATGTCATCCAACATAACAAAAGGTACGTACAAGTTACCAAGCACCTGTTTCAACCGAAGCGGCACCGCCCCGCCAAACTTCAGCAGGACGGTGACACCGCCAAGTTGTCTAGTTCCCGTTCGTTCTCTTGTTCCAGTTTATTTCAAAACCGTTCGTTCCAGCACCGAATCCCGTTCAATCAGCTCCGGTTCAAACACCGTATCGCCCGGCGTTTCCCCCCGCTCGATCATCCCGATCAGCTGGCGGGCGGCAAGCTCGCCCATCGCCGTTTTGGGGTGGGTCAGCGTCGTCAGCTTCGTGCCCGAGGCCGCCGCCAGGCTGGAATCGTCAAAGCCGATGACGGACAAATCCTCCGGAATCCGTAAGCCGCACGCGGCAGCAGCGTCCATCAGCCGCACCGCTAACTCGTCGTTGTAGCACACCCATGCCGTTGGCCGCCGATCCTCCGATTTTTGCAGCAGCTCCAGCGCTTTTTGATAGATATAGTCGCCTTTTTGCTCCGTCGTAAACGTCACCACATGCTGCGGCGACACCGCAATCCCAAAGTCCCGATGGGCCGACAGGAACCCCTTCAGCCGGTTGACGCCCTGCAGGTCATCCCTTTTGAAAAATCCGGCGATCTGCCGGTGCCCTTTTTCCAGCAAGTACAGCGCCGCTTTCCGGCCTCCCGCCTCGTCGTTCACCTTCAGGCACGGACATTCGAGCTCGGGGTATCTCGCGTTGATCATCAAATACGGAATCCCCTTCTCCTGTAACTCCAAAAAATACCCCAAATTCGGGTTCCCCTCCGCGCTCTTCGTCGGCTCGATGATCAGTCCGCTGAGCGGTTGGCTCGTCATGAGCTGCAGGCTATCCCTTTCCTTCTCCTTCGTGTTGTCCGTGCTGGACAGCAGCAGCCGATACCCATGCTGGCGCAGCTCCGCCTCCGCTCCTCGAACGATATGAGGAAAAATATAATCGGAAATATACGTCGTCATAATGCCGATCGTCTTCACCGCTTCGCCCTCCCGCCGTCCGGGATGCCGGACAAACGTGCCTTTGCCCTGGATGCGCTCCAGCCAGCCTTCTTTCTCCAGTTCGCCAAACGTCTGCCGAACCGTCTGCCGGCTTAAGCCAAACTGCTCGGCAATCTCGTTCTCCGACGGAACCTGTTTTCCGGGCTGAAGCTTTCCTTGCTCGAGCCAAGACAATAATTCGTTTTTCAGCTGCATATATTTCGGAATTTTCCGGTCGTTCATGTTTCGTCCACCCTTCACCAATGCCACCGTTCTCTTTACTACCCGTTATTGTAACATAGGCCGGGCGAACGCAGAGGGCTGTTTCCACACCTTATCCAAAAGCAAGCCTGATTCACGTCACGCAGCTGCGACTCGCGTAACTGCCACTGCGATTAGCGCAACCGGTAAGCCGCATCGCTCCAGCGCAGCTCGTTCTTGAAGCGCGGTACCGAGGTATCCTTGTCGATGATCACCGCTTCAATGCCGGCCATTTCCGCCCAGTCGGACAGGTTCTCGGCCGTAATCGCGTAAGACAGCACCGTATGATGCGCCCCGCCGGCCAAAATCCACGCTTCCGCCGATTCGCGCAGCGAAGGCTGCGGCTTCCACAATACGCGGGCCACCGGCAGCTTCGGCATCGGCTTCTCCACCTTCACGCCGTCCACCACGTTGACCAGCAACCGGAAGCGATGGCCCAGATCAACAAGCGAAGCGTTAACCGCCGGACCCGCCTGGCCGTCGAACACCATCCGCGCCGGATCGGCCTTACCCCCGATGCCCAGCGGGTGCACTTCAATCGTCGGCTTCGTCGCCGCAATCGTCGGGCACACCTCCAGCATGTGCGCACCCAGAATCATGTGATTGCCCGGCTCAAAATGATACGTGTAATCCTCCATAAACGAGGTGCTTTTGTTGTTTGCCAGCACTTTGAGCACACGAGTCAGAGCCGCGGTTTTCCAGTCGCCTTCGCCGCCAAAGCCGTAGCCGGCTTCCATCAGCCGCTGCACGGCCAGACCCGGGAGCTGCTTGAGCCCGTGCAGATCCTCAAACGTCGTCGTAAACGCGCCAAAGCCGCCTTGCTCCAGGAACCGTTTCATGGCGATTTCAAGCTTCGCCTGATATGCGATGGAGTCGCGAATCGGCCCGCTGCTTAAACCGGCTTGCGTAATGGTGTACTGCTCGGCATACTCTTTCAGCAGCGCTTCGGCTTCCGCATCGGTAACTTCGTTTAGCACCTGCACCAGATCGCCAACGCCATACCCGTTCACCGACCAACCGAATTTGATTTGCGCTTCGACCTTGTCACCTTCGGTCACCGCCACTTCGCGCATGTTATCGCCAAAGCGCGCTACCTTCAGCTGCCGGCTCTCAGCATAAGCGACCGCCGTCCGCATCCAGCCCGCCAGCGACGCACGGACTTCCTCGTCCTCCCAATGCCCGACCACGATTTTGCGGTTGATCCCAAGCCGGGTACCGATATGCCCATACTCGCGGTCACCGTGGGCTGATTGGTTCAGGTTCATGAAGTCCATATCGATCGTTTCCCACGGAATATCGCGGTTAAACTGCGTATGGAAGTGCAGCAGCGGTTTTTGCAGTTGGGACAAGCCGGCGATCCACATTTTAGCTGGCGAGAACGTGTGCATCCAAGTGATAATCCCCGCACAAGTCTCGTCGCCATTGGCGGCCAGAATCAGCTTATAGATCTCGTCCGGCGTCGTGACGATCGGTTTAAACACCACCGGGAACCCAATCGCCGGGTCTTTGTCCAGTTGTTCTGCGATAATACGGGAGTGATCAGCTACCTCCTCCAGTGTTTCAGGGCCGTATAAATGCTGGCTGCCAGTTACAAACCAAAATGAATGCGGTTTCAATTTCATGTCAAAGCGCCTCCTTAGGTAAATGATTGCTCACTAACTTGTACATACCATATGATTAATTTCGACACTTTAACACTAATTGTACGTACAAGTTGAATTACCCTCATTGTACTTCCCGTGACTTCAAATGACAATAGGGTTCCCGAAATTAAAATGAGTTTTTGGCAGCACGAGCCCCGGCGGCATTAGCACCATTCGGTTCCATCCAGCTCCATTCAGTTCCATTCAGTTCTATTCAGTTCCATCGATCATCGCCAACACTATCCATCACCATGCTGCGACGCCATCTCCATCCGGTTCCGTCACCATCCAGCGCTTCCAGCACCACCCCTGCAGTGCTAGCTAAGATGAACGTAAACAAAAGACAGCCCTCCAAATTGCTACATCTCGTAGGTTAAAATGGATAGTGTAGTATAAACCAAACCATTTCAGAGCTACATAGCAAAGGAGAGCTGATACTATGCAGTCTACCACTAGCCTTGCACCAAACCTGACATGAGAAATTACAGAAAAATTGTTTGTAAA
>NZ_JAWDJI010000229.1:0-13748 GCF_032465655.1 Paenibacillus sp. 3LSP
CAACCAAGATTAACAATTAATTGAATACCATGTCACTTTAGATGCAAGGCTAGTGGCGATAGTGCGCTTTTCCCCAAAATTAACGGCAGGTTTTACTGTTATTCTTCGCAGATGGGGAATACCTTCGAAATTAACGTTAGGATTTACAGTTAAATATCCCAAGTTAAAAAGCCGGGACAATCTCCCGGCTCTCTTTCTAAAATATAAAGTTACTTCTGCACCGTCGCATTATACTGCTTGATCTTCTCGGTAATTTGCTTGGCGGCGTCTTCCAATGCTTGCTTCGGCGATTTTTGTCCGTTCAGCACTTCCTCGATCGCACCTTCCACGAATTGACGCGCTTCCGGGAAGACGCCCATCAGCGCACCGGAGGTCGCCGTAGATTCCGTCGACGCATGCAGCTGATCAACAGCGGTTTGGAACTGCGGATATTTCGCCATATTATCCTTCAACACTTGCTCGTCGTAAGCCGCTTTCGTGATCGGGAAGTAGCCGGTGTTTACGCTCCATTTCGCCTGCGCAGCCGGAGAGGTTACGTATTTGATAAACTCCCATGCCGCTTTTTGCTCTTCTTCCGATTTGTTGTTCATGATATACAAGCTTGCGCCCCCAACGATCACGCCGCCTTCTTTGGCGCTGGCGGGTCTTGGCAGGAAGGCAGTGCCTACTTCGAATTTGTCGCCAACCGCTCCTACGATGTTACGCAGTGCCGCCGTTGAATTTAAGGTCATCGCCACTTGGCCTGCAGCAAAGGCAGCGTCCGTGTCATCGGTTTTGCGGCCCAAATTAGCGACAACTCCGTTGTCCACCATTCTTTTCCACCACTCCAGAATGTTCACCCCCGCCTCCGATGCGAGCAGCGACTCGGTGGCATCCGCTTCACGTCCGTTGCCATTATTCACGTAATCGGCATTTTGGCTGGCAAACCACTGCTCGATAAGCCAAGCATAAACAGCGATCGCAGCGCCCGGTTGCCCCTTCTTGCTCAACGCGGTAGCTGCCGCTTCAAACTCCTCAAACGTTTTCGGTGGATTTTCCGGATCCAGACCTGCGGCTTTGAAGGCATCCTTGTTGTAGTAAAGTATCGGGTTCGACGTATTAAACGGCATAGCATTTAACTGGCCGCCGATCGTGTAATAACGAATAATGTTAGGTTCTAACTGCGAGAGATCATAGCCGTCTTCATCAATAAACTTCTGCACCGGTGTGATCGCCTTGGAGTCGATCATAAATTTGCTGCCGATCTCGTACACCTGGATCAAGTCTGGGCCGCTGTTCGAGCCCATCGAAGCTTTCAGCTTATTTAAGCTCTCATCGTAACTTCCTTGGAACACAGCTTCCACTTCAATATCGGATTGGCTCGCATTAAAATCCGAGACGAGCTCGTTAATAGCCTTCTCATTCGCCCCTGACATCGAGTGCCACCAGGTCAGGTGAATCGGCTTCTTCCCCGAGCTGGCGCTTGCCGAATTGTCGCTGCGGGTATTGGTTCCCCCGGTTGCCGCACTGCTTCCTGCGTCATTCCCATTCCCGCCGCACCCGGCAATAACGACCATCAACGCTGCCATCACCAGCAGCATGCTTTTGAAGCGAAACCTTTTCATCGTTCGTACCTCTCCCTACGTAAAATGATTTTTGAAAATTTCTTAGCCTTTCAACGCTCCGGCCGCCATCCCGCGAACGAGTTGCTTAAGTCCAAACACCAGTAACAGCAGGGACGGTAGAATGACTAACGTAATCCCTGCGAATACGAGATTCCAAGAGGTTGTCTCCTGAAATTCCAGCATGGAGATGCCGATCTGCACCGTGCGCATCGATTTGCTGTTAGTGATCAGAAGCGGCCATAAGTAACTGTTGTACATATTCAAAAAAGAGTACACCGCCAGCGTTCCAAGCGCCGGTCTTGAAAGCGGAAGCACATGAAACAGAAAGTAACGGACATGCCCGCAGCCATCGATTTTCGCCGCCTCGAACAGCTCCTTCGGCAGCTGCAGGAAAAACTGGCGAAGCAGAAACGTCCCAAAGGCAGTGGCCAAAAACGGCACCATTAACCCCTGGTAACTGTCCAACCAATTCAGGCTGCGTACCGTTAAATAATTGGGGATCATCGTTACTTCCCAAGGAACCATCATCGTGGCGACAAATAAGCTGAACATCAAGCCTTTGCCCTTGAATTCCATCTTGGCGAAGGCATAGGCTGCCAAGCTGGCGGTGATCAATTGTCCAAGCATCACAATCCCGGAGACCAGAAAGGTGTTCCCGATAAACAAGGCAATCGGAACGATCTGTAGCACCTCGGCAAAGTTGCTCAAATGCAGCGAATGCGGCACCAGATGCGGTGGATAGGCGCTGGCTTCCTGCGGCGTCATGACGGACATAAACAGGCTGTAAACGATAGGATAAAGGACGAGAACTGCAGCTACGGTCATGAACAACAACACAATGATTTGGTTAAAGGTCAGCTTGTTCATTGATAGTGGACTTTCCTTTCTACCCATTTGAACTGAATCAAGGTCAATAGCAGAATGACCAGGAAGAGTAGAAGCGCTTGGGCACTGCCCGTACCAAACCGGAAGTTGACGAAGGCTTCTTGGTAGATCGTGTAGACGAAGACGTTCGTCCGGTTCATCGGCCCGCCCGATGTCAGAATGTTGATCTGCCCAAACGATTGGAATGCACTGATGATGGACACCACCAACAGGAAAAATAACGTGGGCGACAGAAGCGGCAGCGTAATTTTGCGAAACGTTGTCATCGGTCCAGCTCCATCGATCTTGGCACTTTCGTACAGCTCGTCGGGAACTCCCTGCATCCCGCTGGACAGGATGATGTAATTAAAGCCCAAGTTCATCCAGACCGTCATCAGCGACACGGACCACAAAGCCCAGTCCGGGCTGATCAGCCAAGGTACCGGACCCACGCCGGCCAAGCCAAGTAAGTAGTTAAGCATACCTAAAGTAGGGTGAAACAGAAACTTCCAAATGACCGCCGCTGAACCAACGGAGAGTACCAACGGCAGCGAGTAGGCGAATTGGAAAAACCGTCTCCCCCGTCGAAGATGATGCGTGAATGCTGCGAGCACCAGCGCGATCAGCATTCCGGTTGGCACGGTGAATAAGGCAAAGAGCGCTGTCACCTTCATCCCGCTGACAAATAAGCCGGAGGCAAAAAGGCTGGTAAAATTGTCGAAGCCAACAAATGAGGCGATTCGACCAGTCGGGTCCATGCTGTGTAAGCTCAAGTACACCGACTTTAGCAGCGGGTAGAACAAAAACACGACAAACAGGAGCAACGACGGAGCCAGAAACGTATAGGCCAGCGCATGTTCTCGAATGTTCTGTTGTCTTAAGGTTGCGGCGCGGGCAGGTCGACGAGTCGCTGCAGAAGCCGATGCTACGGATTGGCCCCTTGATGGCAGACTCACCTGGTGATCCAGCTCGCTCATGAGGAAAGCCTCCTTTTTTTATGAAGGTTGAGATGTTCAAATTCCTCTGCTAGTGTATAGCTTGGATGTCACCGGAACGTTAGCCATGGATCAATGGAGTGTCAAAATCGTCATCGCACAGTAAAAGAAACGCAAAAAAGCCGCCTCCCACGCGTATGCGGTGAAGACAGCTTATAAGAATGTGGACTTTATCTTCATGCTTCGGATTCGCTGACGATCAGCCGGAGTGACCCTGTCATGGTTGGCATGTTCCGATAGTGCCCGTATTTGCGGTCCCATTCCCCGGATTTCAAAGCATCGGCCAAACGCTGAACCAGGCGCTCCTCCACGCCTTCCGCCAAGAAGCCCCATGCTGACTGGGCCTGACGTACCTCGGGGATCAGGAACGCTTCCGGACGGCCGTAGAAAGCTTCCTGGAATCCATCAATACAATCCAGTGGAATGGGCAACGGAATGATCTGCCCTCCCTCTCCCAGCGCTTCAAGAATGTCCTGCGGTTTCGGATAACGCCGCCGCTCGGCTTCGATCAGCTCCGGAAAATACTCAGCCGTCCAGAACGAATCGAGTGCATCCGGATCAAAGGTCAAGACGATGACGTTCCCCCGCGTCACCCTTCTCAGCTCCTGAAGGCCATGGCGAAAATCAGGCCAATGGTGGACAGTGACCATCGCCATCCCTGCATCAAAAGCCTGATCATCAAAAGGCAGCGCATCTGCCCAGGCGTTGACGGCCGGAACTGCTCCGCGCGCCCTCCGCTGACTGCGCATCGTTGCGGAAGGTTCTACTGCGACGACATACCGGTCCTTCGGCTCATAGGACCCGGTTCCAGCGCCCACGTTGATGATCGTTTGGGCATCCCCCAACGCCTCGAACACATACCGCGCAATACGCGGATCAGTCCGCCGATATCCAGCGTAATTTGTCCCCTGTTGATCGTAATCATAAACGAGTTTTTCCAGGTTCATCCCTGCCTCAGCTCCTTTTGGCATACGATTATATTTCCTGCTGAGGACATTGTAGTTGATTTAGACCCATAAATATAATATATCTTTATAAGTAAATCATAGATATAAGTTATGAATTGAAAGGGGCTTAAGTGGAATGAACTTACACGCCTTGCGGTTGTTCCACGTCATTGCGGAGACAGGCAGTGTGACGCGCGCGTCGGAGCTGTTAAACATCAGCCAGCCGGCCATCTCCGCCCAGATCCGTAAGCTGGAAAAGGAACTGGGACTGCCCCTGCTGAAAGCGCAAGGACGCGGCATCGCCTTAACCGACGTCGGGGACAAGCTGTTTACCTACAGCCGACGCCTCTTTGCGGTAGAGCAGCAGATCGAGCAGTTTTTGCAAGATTATAAAATGGGGGATCTGGGGCATATCCGGCTGGCAGCCACTTATTTGCCCGCGCATTTCCTCGTCCCGACTTGGATCGCGAAATTTAAATCGCAATACGAGCATGTGGAGATGAGCATCAACACGACAAATTCGACGGATGCGCTAAAGCAACTGCTGAATTTGGAGGTGGATTTGGCGATCTACGGCGGATTGCCAGAAACCTACCCTGAATCGGTTCATGCAGAGGAAATGTTCCGGGACGAATTGTGGTTTGTCGTCTCCCCGAAACATCGGTATGCGGGACAGCGCGTCTCCCTCCACGACATGGTCAGGGAACCTTTTGTCATGCGGGAGATCGGCAGCTCCACACGGGAGCGGTTTATGGCATTATGCCGGACCTACAATGCACAGGCGCCGCGCATCGCCTTGCAATTTAACGGGTTAAACGAAACCGTCCAGGCGGTGATTGCCGGGTACGGGGCCAGCTTCGTTTCGGCGCTGGTGGTGAGGGAATACGTGGAGCGCGGACTACTGAGCCGCGTCTTCGTGGATGGCGTAGACCTGATGAATACGATCTCGGTCTATACGCGAAAAAATGAACCGCTGTCTCCAGCGGTCCAACGTTTTGTCGATTTGATCCGTGAGCATCCGCATGGATGACGCCCGATATTTTTTCACGATACAGTCTGCTTCACAAACTCATAAAAAGCCAGCGCATCCGCCCAACTGCTGAAGCCGGCCTGTGCCAGCTTGTCGCTGCCGCCGCCTTTGCCTCCATAAGCAGAGAGATGCTCCTTGAAGAAGGCTCCGCAGGACAGCGATAGGCTGCCGTTATGGGCCAGCACCACCTTCTGTTCCGCTTCCGTGGCCAGCAGGACCGCTGCATCAGTTTGGGCCGTCAGCTTTTGGGCAAGGCTTTGCAAATCCTTCAAGGACTTGTCCGCATAGATTTGCGCAATGATCCCGCCTTCGCGCTTCTCCAGCAGCTCACTTACGGTTACTTCGTCCATCGCTTCTTTTAACGTATCGTACTCCCGTTGCAACCGCTTCTGCTCATCTTCCCATTTGTCGAGGCGCTCCAGAATGCTGTCCCGACCTGTTTTTAATTTGGCGGTAATGGTTGCTAAAATGTGTTGCTGCTCCTGAAACTCTCTGAGGGCCCGGTACCCACATTTGAAAAAGATCCGAACATTCCCCTTCTGCTTCTCGGTCTTCAGCAGTTTAATCATCCCGATCGCACCGGTCGCCGCCACATGCGTACCTCCACAACCGTTGTACTCCACGTCTTCCATCTCCACGATGCGGACGCGGTCCACCGCCTTCGGAGGCTTCACCAGCGGCAGTCGGGACGCCTCCTCCTGGGTAACGAAGTAGCTGGAGATCTTGTGATTCAAATATATATGACGGTTCGCTTCACGTTCAATCGCCTCCAGCTGTTCCGCAGACAGTTCGGGACGTTCTACATCAATGGTGCAATAATCTTCACCCAGATGAAAGCTCACGGTGATCGCTTCATACAGCTCGCGACAAACCGCGGATAGCAAATGCTGCCCACTATGTTGCTGCATGTGGTCAAACCGGCGATCCCAGTCGATTTCACAGCGTACTTCGGCCTCCTCTGGGAAACGCTCCACCTTATGCAACACGACATCGCCCTCACTGATCACATCCAGAACCGGAATCCCGCCAATCCGTCCGGTATCGTTGGGCTGACCGCCTCCATGGGGATAGAAGGCGCTCTCTTCCAGAACAACGTAAATGCCATCCTCCCGCTCCAGCTTGTCCTTGATGCGGGTGGTCCAATGGGTCAAATAGGCATCGTCGAAATATAGTCTTGTCGTCATCGCTTGGTTCCCTCTCTTTTTAGGTAACGTTCAATTTTGGATCCTCATCACCAAACTTCTTCCATCTACTATACCGAATAATCGCCGGACTTTACACCATTTCGTGATCTTGTCTGTTCGAAGAACCAAGCTCGCTTGTCGCCGTTGAGGCGCGGATCGTCCGGGTCCATCGAGGAACGGCTGCTCATGAATGCATCATGCCCACCCTTGCCCGCTCATATAATGAGGTGACAGGTCGAGGGAGGGAGCAAGGATCGCACAGTACATGGGCGAGATCCGGGGAGAAATCCAACGGTTAACCGAGGAACTGATCGAGCGGCAGGAGTTGGACGGAACGTGGCGCTTTTGCTTCGAAAACGGCATCTCGATTGATGCTTGCACAATCATTCTTTTTCGTACGTTAAACATTGACAAAGAAGATTTGATCCGACAGCTGCACGATCGCATCCTTGCGGCCCAGGAACCAGAAGGCTGCTGGCGTTGGTACCATGACGACAAGGAAGGCCACTTGTCCGCTACGGTTGAGGCTTATTACGCTTTGCTGTACTCCGGGTACAGCAAGCCGGAAGACGAACCGATTCAACGGGCGAAACGTTATATCCTGGACCGGGGCGGCATTGGGCACGCCGGAAGCCTGCTCACCAAAGCCATTCTGGCCGCCACCGGACAGAGAGATTGGCCGACCTCCTTATCGCTCATCCCCATCGAAATCCTGCTATTGCCTGAATCGTTACCTCTGAACTTTTATGATTTCTCCGGATATTCGCGGGTGCATCTCGTACCGCTGCTGATCATGGCCGATCGGAATTTTCGCGCCCGGTCAAAGCGAACGCCGGATTTAAGCGAGCTGTTTCTCGACGCGCGCAGCGAAGAGGAAGACCCGCTCACGCTTACTCCAGAAAGCCGGGAACCGCTGAAGCTCATCCAATCGGCCTTGGCGCATTTGGTAGGTACGCCGCAACGTATCCGCCATGCCGCCGTTAACCGGGCTGAGCAATATATGCTGGATCGAATTGAAAGCGATGGGACGCTGTACACGTACGCCAGCTGTACGGTGCTGATGGTGTTCGCTTTGCTGGCGCTGGGATACGAGCCGCAGCATCCGGTGATCCAGCGTGCGGTAGAAGGGTTATCTCAGATGAAGTTTGCGGTGGACCGCGGTGGCCAAGGGGGAACACGCTATGTCACGATCCAGAACTCTCCCTCTACCGTATGGGATACCGCGTTGATTTCCTATGCTTTGCAAAAAGCAGGGGTTTCACCTACTCATCCGGCCATCCAACGAGCCGCCGATTACCTGCGTGAGCGCCAGCATCACCGCCCTGGCGATTGGCAGATTCATAATCCGGGCATCGTCCCCGGAGGCTGGGGGTTCTCCGAGACGAATACGTTCGTCCCTGACGTCGACGACACCACCGCCGCCCTCCGCGCCTTGTCCGCCTTTCATGCCGACGATTGTGAGGTATTAGAATCATGGAACCGCGGGCTTAACTGGGTTTGGTCGATGCAAAATAACGACGGCAGCTGGCCAGCCTTCGAAAAGAACACCAACAAAGAGATGCTCACTTGGCTGGCGATTGAAGGAGCAAAGTCCGCAGCCATCGATCCTTCTGAAGCGGATTTGACCGGAAGGACGCTGGAGTTTTTGGGCAACTTCGCCAAGCTGAGCGTTCGACAGGATTGGGTGGCCCGCGGAGCGGATTGGTTGCTGAGCCATCAGGAGGAAGACGGCTCTTGGTATGGCCGCTGGGGGATATGCTACATCTATGGAACCTGGGCGGCGCTCACCGGGCTGATGGCCGTGGGCATGCCCGCCGATCATCCGGGGATCGCGAAGGCGGCGGATTGGCTGAGGCGCATCCAAAACCCGGACGGCGGCTGGGGCGAATCATGCCGCAGCGATCAGTTGAGGCGGTACGTTTCGCTTCAGGCCAGCATACCGTCCCAAACCGCCTGGGCGCTTGATGCGTTGATCGCCGTCCATGATCAGCCAACGCCCGAGATCGAACGGGGCGTTGCCCGGCTGATCGCGATGTTGTATGAGGAGGATTGGCCCTCCACGTATCCAACGGGAGCCGGGTTACCGGGTTATTTTTACGTGCATTATCACAGCTATCGATATATCTGGCCGCTCTTGGCCTTATCGCATTACGTCAACAAATATGGAGACGGTACGCATTAGCTCATGGAACTGTCCCTTGAGTAGTGTTCAAAGATCCCTTCTGCCAGGTATAATGACGTTAAGACGAAGAACAGCTACCAGTAACGCGCCTCATTCGTTGCAGCCGAAGAAAAACTGCGAAAATACAGTTATTTTTTGCGATTTAACTCAAATCAACTGTTTCAAGCAAAAAAACCTGCACTTTTGCAGGTTTTTCCTCTACTTCGGCGACTTGGCCGAAAAAAACTGCACTTTTGCAGTCTATTGACGGCGGTAGGGGCAGACAGAGCGGCGAGCAGCCAGCTCTTGACCAGCGAGACCCCAGGCGTCACTTCATAAACCACCGAATTACAGCCATGATTAAAGAGAACACAACGCTGAGCACGATACACGTCACGATCGGGAAGTAGAACCGAAAATTGCCCCGTTCAACCGCAATATCCCCCGGAAGCCGCCCCAGTTGCAGGAACTTTCCCAAGAACATCCACAGCAAACCAATCACGATAAGAACCGCACCGGTAACGATCAGTATTTTCGGAACGTTACTCATGAACCCGTCTCCTTTTTATGTAAATGCTGTTTTGACCTCATCATACAAACCGTCTGCCGAAAAAGCAAACCCGAGGGCTCCTATAAGATTCCCCAAAACATACATATCAACCCGATCTCAAACATAGATATTCTGTAGAAGCAATAGTGCCTATACATAGGAAAGGCAGGGAACAACATGGCGGTTTCTTATATGGATTTCACATCACCCAACGCACAGTTCACGTACGACGTTAACCGGAACACAACCTTCCGCAAAGATCAACGGAACTTCATCAACATGCTTTCCATTCATCAGATAAACACGCTGGGGAATATGTCTTTTTTTGATACCTACCTCGACAAAGGCAACGTCGTCGAAATGCACATTCACCAAAACGCTTCAGAGCTAGTGTATTGCCTTTCGGGTGAAGTGGTGGTCTCAATCATCAACCCATTCACCAAAGAATTGAAGCATTACCCCACCCGTCCCGGATGGGCGACCAGTATCCCGCAAGGGTGGTGGCATTACGACACGGCGACGATGGATGGGACGCGGTTTCTGGCGATTTTTGATCAACCGATTCCAGAATTTATTCTCGCCTCCGATATGCTGCGGCTGACTCCACCTGAAGCGTTCGCCCATACTTATTGTCTGGATGTAGAAAAAGTAAGAGCTGCGTTCGCCCCTCTAAATCAATCGGTAATCATCGGTCCTCCGTTGGGCTGTCATCAACCGAACCCGCAAGCTCAAGCGCAGCAAACTTCGACGCCACATACTTATCATCCGCCTTATAATCAGGGTTACGGGCTGCGGCCTTACCAACAGAGCGACGGCAATCCTCGCCGGCCGCAAGTCATCGGTAACGGCTGGGCGCATTTGTATCACGACGGACCCTGAATCTACTTCGGTAAATGGCAAGACCCCCAATCTGCGGTTGGGGGTCTTCTGTTTGTTTCCTTATCCAATCTTCTCAATACTCACCTTCGCCCGCAGCTCCTCGATCAGTGAACGCTCGGCCAAATCGTCGGAGAAAGCGGTAGCGCTGCCCGAGGCTACGCCGGCCCGGAACGCCTCCATGAAGTCTCCCCCTAAGGCGAGCGTCCCCGTAAATCCGGCGATCATTGAATCGCCAGCACCAACGGAGTTGCGCACCTTGCCGGGCGGAACATTCGCATGGAAGACCTCGTTATCACCGATCAACAGTGCGCCTTCCGCAGCCATCGAAATCAATACGTGCTGCGCCCCTTCTTCTAGCAGCTTGCGGCCGTATGCGATCAACTGCTCCCGTGTCTCTATCACGACGCCAAACAGCTCAGCTAGCTCATGATGGTTTGGCTTCACAAGCAGCGGGTGGTAAGGCAGCGCCCGGCGCAGCGGTTCACCTGTGGTATCGATGACGAACTTTGCTCCTTGCTTTTGGCACATCTTGATCAGCTGCTCATAGTAGTCGGCAGGAAGCGAGGAAGGCAGGCTGCCCGCCAAAATAACCAGATCACCTTCCTTCAAAACGGACAGCTTCTCCACCAAAGCATCGGCTTCTCCCGGTGCGATAACTGGGCCAGTACCGTTAATCTCCGTTTCAGCGCCATGCTTAAGCTTAATATTGATCCGGGTCTCCCCGCCGCGAATGCGTACAAAATCAGCAGGAATCCCTTCATTATGCAAAGCTTCTTCAATAAAATCCCCAGTGAAGCCGCCAAGGAACCCCATAGCTGTCGTGTCCGCCCCAAGCCGCTTGAGGATGCGCGAGACGTTAATCCCTTTCCCGCCGGGCAGCTTCAGGTCTCGGTTCATCCGATTGAGCCCGCCGAGCTGTAGGCGGTCAACCTCCACGATATAGTCAATGGAAGGATTTAAAGTAAGTGTGTAAATCATCATGGATTATCCTCCAATTAGGTTTGTCATTTCCGAGATGGGCTTACGCCAGTGTTCCGGAACCTGCTCTGTAATGAGGGCCGCCCGCTCCAGCTCGAACATCTTGGCAAAAGCAACATTCCCGATTTTGCTGGAATCGGCAAGTACATAGGTGAGCGAGGACTGCTCATTCGCACGGCGTTTTAATGCGGCTTCCTCTGGATCCGGCGTCGTATACCCCGCCTCGGGATGAACCCCATTCGCCCCAAGGAAACACCGGTCAAACCGAAAATGCGTTAACTGCTCCAGCGCTAGGTTGCCGACCAGGGCTTTCGTGCGTTTTTTGCCCAGACCTCCAAGCAGGTACACTGGAATGTCTGCCTCAAGCAGCGCCTCCACTTGCGGTAAGCCGTTCGTCACGACGGTGATCGATTTCCCGCGCAGATAAGGGATCATGGCCAAGGTCGTCGTACCCGCGTCCAGATAGATCGCCTCCCCGCTGCGAACCAAGCCCGACGCAACTTCAGCAATTTGCTGTTTTTGCGGGAGATGGACGGCAGAC
The DNA here is from genome assembly GCF_032465655.1 of Paenibacillus sp. 3LSP. Lineage (NCBI taxonomy): Bacteria > Bacillati > Bacillota > Bacilli > Caryophanales > Paenibacillaceae > Paenibacillus > Paenibacillus sp. 3LSP. Next base: position 11,734 of record NZ_JAWDJI010000229.1, read on the forward strand.
TTCTCCGCCATCCCGGGCTCCAAACCTCCGGGCATCATCGGGAGCGTCGCGCCGCCATGTACCCGGCGAAGCAGTCCCTGTTCTTCCAAATCCGCCAAATCGCGCCTTACGGTGGATTCGGACGCTTCAAGCATGACGCATAGCTCCTGAAGCTTAAGCGTACCTGCCTCCTGCAACCGTCGCATAATCCGGCGATGCCTTTCTTCCGTTAACATCATTCCCCTCCCAACTCCACCATCGGTTCATATCCTCAGCATAAAACAATCATATTCTATCATAATCATTCATTTTCAATCAAATCCTTTCATTTACCATCACAGGACTTGAACGCTGTTTTCGTCCTCCAACGCTGTTCAAACCCCGATAACTAATATTCGGCGAAAAAAATCCCCCGGCAATAAAGCCGAGGGATTTGAGTCTCAGATTATTTCAGCAGCCACAAAGCCGGCACATTCGGCGGCTCCCAGCCGACCAGGGAAGTATGAGCCTGACGGCATTCGTAGATCTCCCCGTTGTAGCTGACCAACTCCCCAACCGCATACGCGGTATTTGGGGCCCAAGGTTGCGCAGCAGGAGCCGACGCTGTCGTCACTTGCACCGTGTTGCTGGCTGCAGATTCATTGCCGGCCGCGTCAATTGCACGAACGGTGAACGTATAGGAAGTTGCTGCGCTGAGTCCGGTTACCGTAAAGCTGGTCTCCGTCCCAGACACGGTTACAGATAAGGTGGATCCGCGATAAATTCGGTAGCCTGTGACCCCCACGTTATCAGTCGATGGGCTCCACATTAACGTCACACTGGAGGACGTGGGTGTCCCCATAACATGCAGGTTACCGGAAGCCGAAGGGGCCTGGGTATCGTTCACGGCCGGGCTTGTCGTCACGGTCACCGGGTTGCTCGGCGAAGAGCTGTTGCCCGCTCCATCCACCGCCCTGACGGTAAACGTATAGGACGTGTTCGCATTCAGCCCAGTCACAGTATGGCTCAGCGTGGATCCCGACACCGTACCTACCAAGTTGCTGCCATTATAAACCCGGTAGCCGGTGACGCCAACGTTATCACTGGAGGCGTTCCAGCTAAGCGTAACCGAGTTCGAGGTAACGGCCGTTGCCGCCAGCCCGGTTGGTGCCGTCGGAGCGGTCGTGTCTCCTGAGTTGCCGCCGCCAAAATCGACGTCAATCACGTTGTAGAAGGCGTTCGCCGTATCTTCGATCTCCCAGACAGCCAGGATCACATGGTACCCTGTCCGCTCCGGGACGTTGCACGTATGCGAGTACGTAAACGGAGGCTGCACCCCGCCATAGTTCACCGTGCAGAACGGTGTCAGATCAAAGGAATTGCGCGTTAATGGGGCATTAGGGTCCCAGCCCGGTTTCGTGATGTAATATTTCCAGTTTGCCGTGGCATGGGGGGCGGTAAATTTCCAGGTGAAGGTGTTCGTTCCGGCCGAAATGTTCACTTTGGTCCATCGGTTGGCCGATTGCTCATCCAGCTTAGGGAAGGCTCCATTAGCACTCGCGATCTTCCCATCTGCTGGTCCGGCATTCGGGAATCCCTTGGGCGCTTCCAAGCTCTGAGGCTCGTATACGATCGCACCGCAGTCCGTATTCTGGCCGTTTTTGCACAAGATCGCCCGGCTTGCCGGCCCGTCCACCCAGCCGTGAGCCGAAGCTTGTTCCGATAACAGGATCATTCCGATTCCAGCAATCACCATGACCAACAAAGAAGTAAGCGCCTTCAAAACTAACGATTGTGCTAGCCGTGTTGAAGTCATGCTTGTCCCTCCTTTGAAATTGGAAATGTGCCTTATGTCTGATCCTTGGCTGTGCATTTCAAATTCTCACTTTTACAACCTTCTGCAGGAACCCTAAACGCCCCCCCTTTCTGAAGGAAGTCTATATAAACTCCCAAAGGAGCTTATACCATAACTGCGTATCACATAAGATCATGAAGGGAATTAAACATGAAATCGGAATGTGGATAACTCAGGCCTGTGGATAACCCGCCATCGCACT
>NZ_JAWDJI010000230.1:0-14594 GCF_032465655.1 Paenibacillus sp. 3LSP
CGGCTGCTCTCCGCCCATGGGGAAGAGCTGCGGATCATGGCCCAGGTGGGGATATACAACCGCGGTATCCCGCTGGTTCAGCTCGTCACGATGCTGGCGACGTCGCTGTCGGTCTTGTTTGTGCCCGCGATGGCTGAGCTGCAGATGAAGGGAGACACCGAAGCGATTCGGCGTCAGGTGCAGCTGGCCTTACGCTGGTTCTGGCTGATCGGCCTGGCGGCTTCGCTGGGCCTGGCCTTGCTGGCCGCGCCCATCAACGTCATGCTGTACGAGGATGCGGCGGGATCGGCCACCCTGGCTTGGGTGGCCTGGACGGCGGCGCCCGGCGCGCTGGTCGCGGCGACGAGTGCCCTGCTCCAGGGCCTCGGCCACGTGCGCGCCCCGGCGCTGCACCTGCTCGCTGCGGCATTGCTCAAGACCGCGTTGAACGCGGTGCTCGTGCCGCAGCTTGGCATCACCGGCGCCGCCATCGCCGGCGTCGCCGCGTACGGCGCCGCAGCGGCGTTGAACGCCGCGCTGCTGCTGCGCCGGGTCCAGCTGCGTCCGCGCCTGCGGGACGCGCTGGGGCGCCCGGCGGCGGCCGCGCTGGCGATGGCCGCCGCGGTGCTGGCGCTGCGCCTCGCCGCCGCCGAGCTGCCGATGGGCCGCGGGGTTGCCGCGGCGGTGAGCCTGCTCGGCGTGCTGCTTGGCGCAGCGGTGTTCGTCGCAGCCGTGCTGCGCACCCGGCTGCTGAGCGCGGCAGAGCTGAGCGCCCTGCCGCGGGTTGGCCCGAAGCTGCTGACGCTGCTTCGAAAGCTGCGGCTGCTGCCATAGCGCTTCGCCTTGGCGCAAGGGCCGTACGAAGTTGAACTTCGCGGATGTGGCGCAGAAAATTTCAGTTTGACCGCCAGCAATGGTATAGTAATAACATGCTGAACGGACAGGGAGTGAAAGGCATAACATGAGCGCAACCATTACGGTAGTCGGCCTCGGCTCGGGAGATCCCGACCGGCTGACCTTAGGCAGCCTGAAGCGGCTGCAGGAGGCGGGAGAACGTTACGTCCGGACGAAGGACCATCCGGTGGTGGATTGGCTGGAGGAGACGGGCGTTCATTTTACTTCGTTTGACGAGGTGTACGAAGCGAAGGACGATTTTCCTTCCGTTTATGAGGAGATTGCCTCCAGACTGTTGGCGCGGGCCAAAGCAGGTCAGGAGGGAGAGCATATCGTGTACGCCGTTCCCGGGCATCCCCAGGTGGCCGAAGCGACGGTGAAGCTGTTGCGGGAGCGCTGTCCGGAGCAGGGAATCTCGCTCGATATCATCGGCGGGGAGAGCTTTCTGGACGAGGCTTTTGTTCGCCTGGGCTTTGATCCGATCGAAGGATTCCTCCTGGTAGACGCCTCGGAGGTTCGAGGGGAAGCGATTGACCCAAGACGGCATACGCTAATTGGACAAGTCTATGACCAGATCACCGCTTCAGAAGTCAAGCTGGGGCTGATGGAGCTGCTGCCTGACGATTATCCGGTCGTTGTGGGACATGCCCTTGGGGTAGCGGGACAAGAGCGGATCGAGCGCGTTCCGCTGTTTGAGCTGGATCGGATTACGGGTTACGGGAACCTGTCCCTGGTCTATGTCCCAGCCAGCGAGGACGATACGCTGCGTAACCGCAGCTTCCAGCGGCTTCATGAGATCGTGTCGATATTGCGCAGCCCGGGCGGATGCCCATGGGATCGCGAGCAGACGCATGAATCGATCCGCAAAAATCTCATCGAAGAAACCTACGAGGTGCTGGAGACGATCGACGACGACGATCCCGACCACATGCGCGAGGAGTTTGGCGATCTGCTGCTGCAAATTATGCTCCACTCTCAGATGGAGGAGGAGACGGGCACCTTTACGGTGTATGACGTCATCCAGGAGCTAAATGAGAAGCTCATTTACCGTCATCCGCATGTCTTCGGCAATTTGAGTGCCGAGGATGCTGAGGCAGCGCTAAACAACTGGGAAGCGATGAAGGCCGAGGAGAAGAAACGCAAAGGCATCCAGCCGGAACGCCAATCAGTCATCAGCGGGGTGCCGCGCGATTTGCCGGCTTTGATGAAGGCGTACAAGCTTCAGAAGAAGGCGGCCAAGGCCGGATTCGACTGGGAAGACATCGACGGAGTATGGTCCAAGCTGGAGGAAGAGATCCGCGAGCTGAAGGAAGCCGTCGCGCAGAAGCAAGATGTCGAGGCGCAGGAGATGGAACTGGGCGACGTATTGTTCTCGGTGGTGAATGCGGCTCGCTATATCGGGGTGGATCCGGAGCAAGCCCTCTCGCGGACGATCCGCAAATTCACGGAGCGGTTCCATTATGTGGAGGATCGGCTTCGTGATCTGGGCAAAACACCTGGCGACAGCACATTAGCTGAAATGGACAAATTATGGGACGAAGCTAAGTCGAAAGAACGGGAATGATGGGAGAAAAGGACTAAATTTCAGTTTTTTTGCGAAAAAAGCAAAAAAAGTTCCCTGAGAGTGCAGGATTTTTCAAATCAAGCAAGAATACTCTTACAAAGATAACCATCTGGTGCTTGGTAGGCTTGAAGGCAGGCCTGAAGCCTATAGTGCCAAGGTATCACCTATTTCTTTAATTATTGGGAGGCATTATTAATGAACAAAACAGATCTGATCAACAACATTTCCAGCAAAAGCGGTTTGACGAAAAAAGACGTTGAATCCGTATTGAATGGTTTTCTCGGCGAAATTACCGATGCACTGGCTAGCGGTGACAAAGTTCAACTGATCGGCTTCGGTACGTTCGAAACTCGCAAACGCTCCGGTCGTACGGGCCGTAACCCGCAAACCGGCAAAACAATCGAAATCCCAGCTTCCACTGTTCCAGCATTCAAAGCGGGCAACAAACTTAAAGAAGCTGTAAAATAATGCGTCTCGATAAATTCCTGAAGGTATCGCGGTTGATCAAGCGGCGCACCGTGGCGAAGGACGTCTCCGAACAAGGCAGAGTTCTGATCAACGGGCGCGAATCCAAACCGAGCAGTACGGTGAAGGTGGGAGACGAAATTACGGTTCAATTCGGCCAGAAGCTGGTGACCGTGCGCGTCGAACGTCTGGTCGAAACGACTCGTAAGGATGAAGCTGCTTCGATGTATACCTTAATCAAGGAAGAGCCGATCGCCAAAGAGACCGGTCTGGACTGGTCCTGACATAGTGACGCTCAGAGCGTGCTCCGTTTCTTCGGGGCATGCTCTTTTTTTACCTCACAAGAGTGTAAAAAAAGTCCTAGCCAAACTGTGAATTCATGGTAATATAGTAAATACACTTCTTAGAAAACTCCTCTTGTATCAACCTCATGTCGAAATCATCGACGCTGCGCACACGGCACACATCCACGAATCACAATCGCACCTAACGATCAAGCAACTTTCCATCGAACGAACCATCGAACGAACCATCTTCCGATCATCAAACCACCAACAGACGCTGTAACCATCCAACTTAACAACAGATCCTATCGTCGCTTGAGGTCGCAGATCACTATGAAGAAACCGGGGTGATTCAATCAACGAGGACAATTTAAAACGCTTTCAAAGTGAAAATATTCACAATTATTTCGTCCATCATTTTTCACGACAGCCATAGGGTATACCAAGGTCCATAATCCAGTCTATCCAAAGGATGATTGCCTGATGAAACAGCTCGTGCACAAGCTCTACGCGCGGGGGGAGCTCTCCAAGGAGGAGCTCGTCGATCTACTGGAGCATATGGATGTCGAAACGCGCAAGGAGCTCTTCCGCTTGTCCCGTCTCAGGCGGGAACAGGCTTATGGGGACAAGGTGTATTTGCGCGGTTTGATTGAATTTTCGAGCTATTGTCGGCGGAACTGCTTGTATTGCGGACTGCGGGCGGGGAATCGTGAGGCGGAGCGTTATCGGCTCAGCCCGGAAGAGACTCTCGAGTGCTGCCGGGAAGGATACGAGCTGGGCTTTCGCACGTTTGTGCTCCAGAGCGGGGAGGACCCCTGGTATACAGCCGATCTGCTGGCTTCCTTAATTCGTGGCATCAAGGGCGAGTTTCCGGATGCAGCCATCACCTTATCCATCGGCGAGCGGGAGGCGGACACCTATCGATTGCTGTATGAAGCGGGGGCGGATCGCTTTTTAATGCGTCATGAAACCGCTTCCCGGAGGTTATACCAGGAACTGCATCCTTCGATGTCCTTTGATCACCGGCGCCAATGTTTGGAGACACTGCAATTGATCGGCTATCAAGTGGGAGCAGGCTTTATGGTCGGGTTGCCCGGCCAGACGGCGGAGGATTTAGCGGAGGACTTGATTTATCTCCGAACGCTCAACCCGGACATGATTGGCATTGGCCCGTTTATTCCCCATGACAAGACGCCGCTTGGTCAGGCGAAGGCCGGATCGCTGGAGGATACGCTGGTGATGGTCGCGCTGGCCCGCCTATTCCTTCCCGAAGCCTTAATACCCGCGACGACTGCGCTCGGTACGTTACACCCGCAAGGCAGGGAGCTGGCGCTGAAGGCCGGGGCCAATGTGGTCATGCCCAATCTGTCACCCGTTGCCGTCCGCAAGAAATACGCCTTGTACAACAACAAAATCTGCACGGGGGATGAATCCGCCCAGTGCAGGCATTGCCTTGAGCTGAGGATTGAAGCCGCAGGCTTTTCCGTAGATATGGGAAGGGGGGACAGCTTGAAGGCGCTGGCAAGCCGACATCATGCGTAGTCCATCGTTTGCCAAGCAGTCGATTGAGCCAAAGAAAAGCGGCAGTTTCATTTTGTTATTACTCGTGAAATATTTCACAACAAAACGTAGAGGAGACGTGGCGAATGAGCATTTTGACTAAAACCAATGACCTTGGCTTTTTTGAAATTCGGCTGGAATCCATCGGCGGGCTCGGTGCCAACCTGGCTGGGAAGATGCTGGCGGAATCCGGGGTGCTGGGGCTTGGCCTAAACGGTGCCAGTTTCTCGTCCTATGGTTCGGAGAAGAAGGGTTCCCCGGTGAAGAGCTTCATCCGCTTCTGTGAGCCGGACGTGGAGATTCATGATCACAGCCCAATCGAGGAACCCCACGTCATTGGCGTGTTCCACGAAGCGCTGCACAAGACGGTCAATGTCCTAAGCGGCTTAAAGCCTGACGGGATCGTGCTGGTGAACTCGACCCGCGATTTTGAGGAAATACGGCGCGATCTGAAGTTTCCTTACGGGACACTGGCGGTGGTGGACGCAATGGGGATCGCCATTGACGAACATACGAAGGTGAACACCTCAATGCTGGGGGCGTTGTTCCGGATATGCGATTTTCTCGATCCAGATTCGATGCGCGAAGTGATTAAGCATACGTTCCAGAAAAAATACCCGCACTTGGTGGAGCCCAATTTACGCACATTTGACCGGGGATATCATGAAGTGCGTTTCCAGACGATCCCGGCTCCCGAAGGGGTACAAGGGATGCAATTCGAACGGCCGCGGCCGCTGCTCGGTTATAAGACGCAGGCTCTAGGCGGCATCATCCGGGCACAAGGCAATAGTCTGCTGAAGGATTTGAGCGGGTCCCGGCAGGGATTTGTACCGGAGTTGGATCCAGACAGCTGCATTCATTGTGCCAACTGCGACTCGGTTTGTCCTGATCTGTGCTTCGTGTGGGAGACCGGGGAGGACAAGAAGGGGCGTCCGCAAATGTTCTTGAGCGGTATCGACTATCAATATTGCAAAGGTTGTCTGAAATGCGTGGAAATCTGCCCAACGGGGGCGCTTAGCATGCGTCGGGAGGAGCCGGGATATGCCGACAGCCACCGCGTTGCTCACGTCTTTCAGTAGAGTTTTTTCCAAGGTCAAAGTGTATGGAACTCGCAGAAGAGCCTAAAGGAGGACTTTATCGATGTCTATAACCGAAGAGAAAATCACAAAAATGACGCTGGCGGAACAAACGACGGCCTTCGAATCAGGCAATGAAGCGGCAGCTATGGCGGCGGCTCAGATCAACTACCATGTGATGGGGTATTTTCCGATCACCCCGTCCACGGAAATCGCCCAAATTCTAGACCAGAAAAAGGCGCAAGGCTTGCATGATATCCAGCTGATTGCGGCGGATGGGGAGCATGGCTCGGCGGGGATCTGTTATGGGGCCGCACTCGCTGGGGCTCGGGTGATCAATGCGACCAGCGCCAACGGGTTCATGTACATGCTCGAACAGCTGCCGGTCCAGTCCGGAACGCGGTTCCCGATGGTGCTGAACTTGGTGACGCGTTCGATCAGCGGTCCGCTGGACATTCGCGGTGACCACTCCGATTTGTATTTTGCGCTGAACACTGGCTGGTTGATCCTGACGGCGAGCACCCCGCAAGCAGCCTACGACATGAACATCATGGCGTTGAAGTGGTCGGAACATCCAGAGGTTCGGCTGCCAGTGATCGTTGCCTATGACGGGTTCTTTACGTCCCATCAGAAACGGAAATTAAGTTATTTCAAAGACGCCAAGACGGTTCGGGCGTTCGTAGGGGATACACCGCCGGTTGGATTTGATCACGTCGTTGATCCGGCGCAGCCGATTTCGGTTGGTGCGCATATGAACGGCGACGACCTGTTGAATAACCACTACCAGCTGCACTTGGCTCAGGAGCGGGCGGCCGAAGTGTATCAACAAATCGCTGCTGAATTTAAGGCGATGTCGGGACGTGACTACCCGGTGCTCGAACTGTATCAAATGGAAGATGCGGAGGTCGCTTTATTTCTGCTGAACTCGGCGGCGGAAACAGCCAAGATCATCGTAGATAAGCTGCGGGGGCAGGGGGTTAAAGCAGGGCTCATTCGGCCCAACGTCATTCGGCCCTTCCCGGCGGAGGAGATCCGCACCGCGCTGCGGGGCGTCAAAGCGCTGCTGGTGGGCGAACGCGCTGATTCCTACGGCGGTAAAGGCGGCAATATGACGCATGAAATCCGCTCCGCGCTGAAGTTGGATCCGGCGAATCAAACGATTGTGTTGTCCCGCGTGTTTGGTCTGGGCGGCAAAGACTTCTATCCGGATGAAGCGGAAGCGTTCTTCAACCTGGCTATGGAGGCGATGAACCGAGGCGAAGCCGCGGTACCGTTTGATTATTTCGGGCAGGTCCCCGGTGATCCGGTGCACGAGCTCAAACCGATCTTGACGCCGCAGCACGGTGATGCCTTTAACAGCGGGCTGATTCAAGTGACGCCGGATGAGGTGACCGGCAAGCTGAAGGTGAAGGTGCCGCCGCTGCGCAGTCTGACAGCGAAGCCGAAGCGGCTGGCGCCGGGCCATGGGGCATGTCCGGGTTGCAGCGCGATCTCTTCGTTGGAGCTGTTTTTCAAAGGGATTGAAGGCGATGTGGTTACGTTGTTCCAGACCGGCTGCTCGTACGTTGTGACGGCTGGCTATCCTTATACCTCGCATAAGCAAACGTTCATCCACAACCTGTTTCAGAACGGGGCTGCCACCGTGGCCGGCGTCGTTGAGGCGTTCTGGGAGCGGAAGCGCCGCGGGGAGATCGATGTTTCGGATAACGTGACCTTCATCATGGTGACCGGTGACGGCGGGATGGACATCGGTATGGGGCCGGCGATCGGCTCGGCGCTGCGGAACCACAAGATGATTATTTTGGAATACGACAATGAAGGGTACATGAACACGGGCTCGCAGCTCTCCTACTCCACGCCGCTGGGGCATCAGACTAGCACGTCCGGCGTAGGCAAGGCGCAGAAAGGGAAGGGATTCCACCACAAGGATACCCCGCAGATCATGGCGGCGACCAATATCCCGTATGTGTTCACCGGGGCGGAAGCCTTCCCGCAGGACTTGATTATGAAGGCAGCCAAGGCGCAGTGGTATGCACAACATGAAGGCTTGGTTTACGGAAAAGTGCTCAGTACCTGCCCGCTCAACTGGCGGTCTGAAGATCAGCTCGGGACGAAAATCCTGCAAACGGCGGTAGACTCCTGCTTCTTCCCGCTGTACGAAATCGAGCATGGCGTTACGAACATTACCTACAATCCGGAGGCGAAGAACAAGCGGATCTCACCGCAGGAATGGTTGAAGCTGATGGGCAAAACGAAGCACATGCTGCATGACCAGGAGCTGCTCGATGCCTTTGAGGAAGAGGTTAACCGGCGTTGGGAACGGCTTAAGCTGAAGCACGAAAGCCCGCTGCTTTAAGGTCAGCATTCGTTTGATGAAGGGAGAGTAAGCGAGGATGGAAGAGACTTGTCGTTGTGCGAAGGACGAGGAGCGGCTGCAACGGGTGGAGGAAATCATCAATCAGTTCCGCCAGCTGCCGGGTGCGTTGATTCCGGTGCTCCATGAGATTCAGGATATGTACGGCTATCTGCCGGAGGAAGCGCTGCAGATCGTATCGCGGGAGCTGGGCATGTCGATGGCTGAGATTTACGGGGTGGCGACGTTTTACTCGTTTTTCTCGCTGGAGCCCAAGGGAGAGCATATCATCCGCGTCTGCATGGGGACAGCTTGTTACATTAAGGGCGCACAAGGCGTACTGGATCGCCTGAGTCAGGAGTTGAACGTTCCGGTTCAAGGGACAACGGCCGACGGAAAATTCACGTTGGAAGCCACCCGTTGTCTGGGAGCTTGCGGTTTAGCCCCGGTCATGACCATCGGAGAGAAGGTGCATGGCCGGCTGGCCCCCAACGAAATACCGAAAATACTGAAGCAAATGCGCACGCCTGTACAGACGCATTAGAAGGGATGGTGGAACGATGAAAACGTTGTTGGATCTCGAAGGCATTCGAACGGCGCAGCTTCACCGCCTGGTGCGACGGAAGCTGGGGAAGGTTGAGGCGGTCGACGGAGGCGTTGCCGAGTGTTCCGTTATGATATGCGGCGGCACCGGCTGTACCTCTTCGGACTCGATGTTCATTGCGGAAGCCTTCGAGCAAGCGGTGGCTGCCCAAGGGATTCAGGACAAAATTGAGATCGTCCGGACGGGCTGCTTTGGGCTGTGCGAGCTGGGGCCGGTCGTGATCATTTACCCGGAGGAGGTGTTCTACAACCGGGTGAAGGTGAAGGATGTGGCAGAGATCGTCGACAAGCATCTGCTTCAGGGCAAAATCGTCAATCGCCTTGTGTACTCACAGTCGTTGGAGAAAGACGGGCGGATCAAACCATTGCATGAGGTTGATTTCTTCCGCAAACAGCAGCGGATTGCGCTGCGGAACTGCGGGACGATTGATCCGGAGGACATTGATGAATATATCGCCATGAATGGATATAAAGCGCTGCATAAGGTTCTGACGACCATGGAGCCGGCAGAGGTCGTGGCCGAGGTGAAGGAAGCTGGGCTTCGCGGACGCGGGGGCGGCGGGTTTCCGACCGGGGTGAAGTGGGAGACGGCGGCGAAGCAGCGGACGGGGCAAAAATATGTGATCTGCAACGCCGACGAAGGCGACCCGGGCGCGTTTATGGACCGCTCGATCCTGGAGGGCGATCCGCACTCTGTGCTGGAGGGCATGGCGATCGCCGGCTACGCCATCGGGGCGAATCATGGCTTCATCTACGTACGGGCGGAATATCCGATCGCCGTGCGCCGGGTGCAGGCGGCGATTAAGCAGGCCCGGGATTACGGGTTGCTGGGAGATGACTTGTTTGGAAGCGGCTTTTCTTTCGACATTAGCGTTCGTCTGGGAGCCGGGGCGTTTGTCTGCGGGGAAGAGACCGCGCTGATGAACTCCGTCGAAGGCAAGCGCGGCATGCCAAATCCAAAACCGCCGTTTCCGGCCGTCAGCGGGCTATGGGGGCAGCCAACGGTGATCAACAATGTGGAGACGCTGGCCAACGTGCCAATCATTTTGCTCGAGGGCGCTTTGTGGTATGCGAGCATCGGAACGGAAAAAAGCAAAGGCACCAAGGTCTTCGCTTTGGGCGGCAAAGTCGTCAACACCGGGCTGGTAGAGGTGCCGATGGGGGTTACGCTGCGCGATGTGATTTACGAAATCGGCGGCGGGATTCCCGGCGGCAAAGCGTTTAAGGCGGTGCAGACCGGGGGGCCGTCCGGCGGTTGCTTAACGAGCGAGCATCTCGATCGGCCGATCGATTACGATACGCTGCTGAGCTTGGGGTCGATGATGGGCTCGGGCGGCATGCTCGTGATGGACGAAGAGACGTGTATGGTCGACGTGGCCCGATATTACCTTGATTTTACGCGGGACGAATCGTGTGGGAAGTGCGCGCCTTGTCGGATTGGCACCAAACGCCTGCTGGAGATTTTGGAGAAAATCACAGAGGGCAAAGGGACGATGGAGGATTTGGATGCGTTAGAGGACCTGTCCGAGCAAATTAAGGCGGCTTCGCTGTGCGGGCTTGGCCAAACGGCGCCGAATCCGGTGCTGTCCACGCTGAAGTATTTTCGCGAGGAATATCTTGCCCATGTGGTCGATAAGAAGTGCCCTGCCGGTGTGTGCCGCTCGCTGATTACGTACACGATCGATGAGGAGAAATGCCGCGGCTGCACCCTTTGCGCCCGGAAATGTCCAGCGGAAGCGATCTCGGGCGAGATGAAAGAGCCGCATGTCATCGATCCGCAGCTGTGCATCAAATGCGGAATTTGCTTCGACAGCTGCAAATTTGAAGCGATCTATAAGAGCTGAAAGGGGGAGAGTTCGAGCATGGATACGGTGAAATTGTGGATTGACGATATTGAAACGGAAGTGCCGAAGGGCACGACGGTGCTTCAAGCTGCCCGCGGATTAGGCATTCATATTCCTACCCTTTGTCATCTGCAGGGCATGAACCATCCGTCCAGTTGCCGCGTCTGCTTGGTGGAATCGGGCCCCCGCCTGATCGCTTCGTGTACGCTGGTGGCCGAGGACGGCATGCGGATTCGGACGAATACACCGCGGGTGCGGAAAGCCCGCAAAACGACGGTTGAGCTGATTCTGTCGGATCACCATCGGGAATGCCTCACCTGCCTGCGCAGCGGAACCTGCGAGCTGCAGGAGGTGGCGAATCAGATTGGGGTGCGTGATGTGCGATATGCGGGAGGCCAAGCACGGTCGACGGTTGATTTCTCGTCGCCGTCGATCGTGCGTGACACATCCAAATGCTTGCTGTGCGGCCGGTGCGTCTCGGTGTGCAGCGAGGTGCAAACTGTGGGGGCCATCGGGTTCATGAACCGCGGGTTCAATACGGTGATTGGGCCGGCTTTGGGGCGGCCGATCGGCGAATCGGTCTGCGTCAACTGCGGTCAATGCATCATGGCTTGTCCGGTTGGCGCGTTGCAGGAACGGGAGAATGTGGGCGATGTATGGCAGGCGATTGCTGATCCGCATAAATTCGTTGTTGTGCAGACGGCGCCGGCGGTACGCGTTGCCTTGGGCGAGGAGTTTGGGATGCCGATCGGCACGCGGGTGACAGGCAAGATGGTCGCCGCATTGCGCCGGCTGGGCTTCAATAAGGTGTTTGATACCGATTTTGCAGCCGACTTAACGATTATGGAGGAGGGCACCGAGCTGATGCATCGGTTGGCCACCGGGGAGAACTTGCCGCTGATGACCTCCTGTTGCCCAGGCTGGGTGAAATTTGTGGAGCATTTCTTTCCGGATATGAGGGAGAACCTCTCGAGCTGCAAATCGCCGCATGAGATGGAAGGGGCAATGATCAAGAGCTATTTCGCCCAAATGATGGGGATCGATCCGGGGAACCTCGTGGTGGTGTCGATCATGCCGTGTACGGCGAAGAAGTTCGAGGCGCAGCGCGAGGAGCTGGCTCACGAGTCGTTCCCGGACGTCGATTACGTGCTGACAACCCGGGAGCTTGCGCGGATGATCAAAGAGGCGGGGATCGATTTTGTGAACCTGAAGGGTGAAACATTCGACAATCCGTTTGGCGAAGCCTCGGGAGCTGGCGTGATCTTCGGTGCCACCGGCGGGGTGGCCGAAGCGGCGCTTCGCACCGTGTTCGAGCTGATTGCCGGCGAAGAGCTGGAGACGGTGGAATATACCGCTGTGCGCGGGATGGACGGCATTAAGGAGGCGACAGTGGAGCTGCCGGACGGGCGGATGATCCGCACGGCGGTAGTGCACGGGCTTGGCAATGCCCGCAAGCTGATGTCGATGATCCAGTCCGGTCAGCGCCAATACGAATTTATCGAAGTGATGGCTTGTCCGGGCGGTTGTATCTGCGGCGGCGGGCAGCCGATCGTTGGCGCGAGCCTGCGGGATACTCTTGACGTGAAGGCTGCTCGTGCCAAGGCGATTTATGATGAGGACGAAGCGTCTACGGTGCGCAAATCGCATAAGAACCCGTATATCCAGCAGATTTATCGCGAGTTTTTGGAGGAGCCGAACAGTCACAAGAGCCATCAGTATTTGCACACGCACTATTTGGTGCGCTCCCGTTATTAAGGGATTTAGAAGTGATTACGGCATCTTACAGGGAGGGATGGGGATGAGCAGGTCAGAGCAAAGGCAGGCGGCGGAGTTCATCCGGGATGAGACCATTGTGTCAGCGCTCGCTTACGGGTCAAGGCTAGCCCGCGACCGTAAGAAGGTGCTGGCGATTCTGGAGCGTGCCCGGACTGCCAAAGGCATCAGCGCAGACGAAGCCGCTGTCCTGTTAAATGTAGAGGACGATGTGTTGCTAGAGGAGATCTACCATGCAGCTCGCGAGGTGAAGGAACGCATTTACGGGAATCGGATCGTCTTGTTCGCTCCTTTATACGTCAGCAACTATTGCGTTAATAATTGCGAGTATTGCGGCTATAAGCAGTCGAATAAGGATATGGTTCGGCGGCGGTTAAACCGGGAGGAGTTGATTCGGGAAGTCGAAGTGCTGCAGCAACTGGGGCATAAGCGGCTGGCACTGGAGGCCGGAGAGGATCCGGAGCATTGCCCCATCGATTACATCCTGGAATGTATTGAAACGATCTACTCCGTGAAAGTCGATAACGGGAGTATTCGCCGAGTTAATGTCAATATCGCCGCGACGACGGTGGAGGATTATCGCAAGCTGGCGAACGTCGGGATCGGCACGTATATCCTGTTCCAGGAGACGTACCACCGCCCGACCTACAGCCGCATGCACCCCAAAGGGCCAAAACGCGATTACGACTGGCACACGACGGCGATGGACCGCGCGATGCAAGCTGGGATCGATGATGTTGGCGTTGGAGTACTGTACGGGCTGTATGATTACAAATACGAGACGATCGCGATGTTGATGCATGCCGAGCACTTGGAGGCTACGTATGGCTGCGGGCCTCACACGGTTTCTGTCCCTCGCCTGCGGGCGGCGGAGGGTGTCGATCTGAACAGCTTCCCGTATCTGGTGAGCGATCATGAGTTCAAGAAGATCGTGGCTGTGTTACGGCTCGCGGTGCCTTATGCCGGCATGATCTTGTCTACCCGCGAGGATTCGAAGTTCCGGGACGAAGTCATTAAGCTGGGCATCTCCCAGATCAGCGCAGGCTCGTGCACTGGCGTCGGCGGCTATACGAGCACGTACGGCGGCGAGGGCCAAGGAAGGACATGCGGCGATACCGCCCAGTTCGAGGTGGGCGATCACCGCTCGCCGCTGGAGATGATCAAGTCGCTGTGCCGGGATGGCTATATTCCGAGCTACTGCACCGCTTGTTATCGGGAAGGGCGGACGGGCGACCGTTTCATGCGGCTGGCCAAATCGGGCCAAATTCACAACATCTGCCATCCGAACGCACTGCTCACCTTGCAGGAGTATTTGCTGGATTACGGCGATGATGAGGCTCGGGAGATGGGCGCAACGCTCATCAAAAACAATCTTCGCCGCATCCCTAAAACCTCCGCACGCGATGCGACCCTTAACCGCCTGCAACGCCTTAAGGAAGGCGAGCGGGATTTGTACTTCTAGCTGCTCGGCCTTTAGGAAAACCAAAACCTTCAATGCCACCTTAGCGGATGGCGTTGAAGGTTTTTTGGCGCTAAGGGCGGATCAGCTGCGTAAGAGCCCCGGCTGATGCTTTATGAGGTGTGCTGCTAGTGGGCGGGCGTTAGTGGCTATCGCCTGCTGCCTTTCAGCTAACGCTAGAAGCAGCTGACAGCGTGCGGCGAACGCCTTCCGCCTGTTGCTCACGGTTGACACGTTTATTGCGCCGGGCTCTCCCCTGGCTAACGCTTGTTAGAACGCTTATTTGGGAGAAAAGAGGGAAATTTCAATTCTAACGCTTGTCAGGAAGCTTATTTGCGTCAAATGACCTCATTTCGAGGGCGAATCGGGCAAATAAGCTCTCGCATAAGCGTTAGATTCTCAAATCCCTTGTTTTGGGCGAAATAGCGTTGCTGGTAAGCGTTAGAGGTGAGGCGCGCTGTGGCGTGGTTACCCAATAGCGTTGCTGACAAGCGTTAGAGTTCCGGGGCCGTGGTTGTTAGTGACCCGCCCGCTGTCTATGGTGCTGTTGTCTCTCTGCTTTGGTGCTTCTGTTGTCGCTACCGTTGTTGCTATTTCGCTACTACTGTCGCTAGCTAAGATGAACGTAAAACAAAGACAGCCCTCCAAATTGCTACATCTCGTAGGTTAAAATGGAAAGTGTAACCCAAACCATTTCAGAGCTACATAGCAAAGGAGAGCTGATACTATGCAGTCTACCA
>NZ_JAWDJI010000231.1:0-5508 GCF_032465655.1 Paenibacillus sp. 3LSP
CGGCCGGGACGACTCCAAGCTGGGCGGGCCGCTGCGCCTGCGCCTTGATCCATATTTTACGGCGTTGTCCCCGTACAATACGTACTGGCGCGGCGAGAGCAAAAGCGTGTACACCGGCCGGGGCTGGATTCAGCCGGTCGGGGATAGCGCGCAGGTGATCGCCGGGGCGGAGCGTACGGGCGGTGTGACGGGCGAGGCGGCTGAAGACGCGGCCATCCCAGCCGCAGCCCAGGTCGACACCGGGCGCAAGCTGATTCGCCAAACGGTGACGTTTGAAGCCCCGTTAACGGGAAGGGTCGCCTTGCTGTCCGGCGGGCTTCCGGTCCAGGCGGAACGGATCATCGCTGGTGACGGGGAAGAACCAGTGGAGATTGAACCTAGGTTCGACGCTTGGGCCGATGCCTTGATCGTCGACTATGCGGCTCCCTCGGAGCGCATTTACAGCTATGAGCTGACGTCGGCGGTGTCAACAGCGTCTGCAGACATGCTGCGCCACGAAGAGGGGCCGGACCCGGCAGAGGTCCGTGACCGCTTTCTACAGCTGCCGGATGCACTGCCGGAGCGGGTGCGGAAGCTGGGCGAGCGGCTTGTCGCCGGAGAGAGCAACCGCTATGATGCGGCCGCTGCGGTCGAGAGCTACTTAGAGCATCGCTATACTTACAGCTTGGATTCCCGGCAGCCGCCGGAAGGGGCCGATTTCGTTGACCACTTCCTGTTCGTCGACCGCATCGGTTATTGCGATCACTTCTCGACGGCGATGGTCATTCTGCTGCGCAGCGGCGGAATTCCGGCACGCTGGGTCAAAGGCTTCGCGCCTGGGGACCCTGCGCCGTCTGCAGCTTCGACTTCCGGAGGAACGGGGAGCAGGGGGGAGGCCGTTTCACTAGCAAGCGGTACAGGCTCCAGCTCGGCAGAGATGCACCGATATACCGTAGCCTATGCGGATGCGCATTCGTGGGTCGAGGTTTATTTTCCCGAAACAGGTTGGATTGCCTTTGATCCGACGCCAGGGTTTGGCGAGTCCATCGCCTTGAGCGTCAGCACCTTAGCGGATTATAGATTAGGTGAAGCAGATACGGTAGCGGCTTTTCCGTGGTTAGCCAAAGCTGTTGAAGTGGCTAAGCACCTGCAACCGAGACTTACTGAATTGGCTTACGAAAAACTTACCCGTATGACCCCGCGGCTGCGCCCGTTTGATTGGACCGTTTTGGCTTTAACTGCTGGTTTCGCCTTACTGTTCGCACGAGAACTGAGGCTGCGCGGATACTTACTGCTGCTTGCCTTCGGACGATTGCGGCCAGGGAGCACGTTTCCTGGACGCCGCGAGTTGCTTGCTTCAGCGGATCGGGTTTGGCGCGAGTTGGCATTGCTGCATGGTCCCAAGCCCGCGTCCATGACAGCCCGGGAATATATTCAGGGCGCGTTCAGCGAAGATCAGGCGCAATCGGAGTGTGCGGAGCAGTTCGTACGGACCTGGGAAAAGATCTACTACGGAGGCTTGCGACCGGATCGACAGGAAAGCGTGAAATTCCTTGAACAATGCCGGAAGTTGGCCTCTCGCCGAGGCTGAAATTGGCGCTTGGGCTTCCTTGACGACCTCTTTTGTCGTTTCGTATAATAGGTGTCATAATTTGAGGGAGGCTCGGTCATGAATAAGCCAAATGAAATGATTGTGGTCCTTGACTTCGGAGGACAATACAATCAGTTAATCGCAAGAAGAATCCGCGACTTAGGCGTATACAGCGAATTGCTGCCGTATAATACGCCGGTTGAACGCCTGCGGGAAATCGCGCCGAAAGGCATCGTATTTTCGGGTGGTCCATCCAGCGTTTATGCGGAGGATGCCCCACACATTGACCCGGCCGTGTACGACATCGGTGTGCCGATCTTCGGCATCTGTTATGGGATGCAGTTGATGGCTCACCAGCTTGGCGGTAAGGTTGAACGGGCGGCAAAACGCGAGTACGGCAAAGCGGACGTGGATTTTGCCGAACATTCGGCCCTAACTCGCGGTCTGGATTCGAAGCAGACCGTATGGATGAGCCACGGGGACCATGTGACCCAGCTTCCGGACGGCTTCGTGGTTGATGCATCAACAGAGCATGCGCCGATCGCCGGATTTGCCAATCCGGACCGGAAGATGTACGGTGTGCAATTCCATCCTGAAGTGCGGCATTCTGTACATGGGAATGAAATGATCCGCAATTTCCTTTATGACATCTGCGGCTGCGAAGGCAACTGGAGCATGGAGACGTTTATTGAAGACGCGGTACGTGATATTCGCACTCAAGTCGGCGACGGCAAAGTGCTTTGTGCGTTGAGCGGCGGTGTAGACTCCTCAGTGGTGGCTATGCTGATTCATAAAGCAATTGGTGATCAGTTAACCTGTATGTTCATCGATCACGGTCTGCTGCGCAAAGGCGAAGCGGAGAGCGTCATGGAGACCTTCGTGGGCAAATTCGATATGAAGGTTGTCAAGATTGATGCGCGCGAGCGTTTCCTCTCGAAGCTGGCCGGCGTGGATGATCCGGAACAGAAGCGCAAAATCATCGGTAACGAGTTTATTTACGTGTTCGACGAAGAGTCGGCGAAGTTCGATGACTTTACTTACCTGGCGCAGGGGACGTTGTATACCGACATTGTCGAGAGCGGCACGGCAACGGCTCAAACGATTAAGTCCCACCATAACGTGGGCGGGCTGCCGGAAGATATGAAGTTCAAGCTGATTGAACCGCTGAAAACGTTGTTCAAAGACGAAGTGCGCAAGGTTGGCGAAGAATTAGGGCTGCCGCGGGAAATCGTGTGGAGACAACCGTTCCCGGGACCGGGACTTGCGATTCGCGTCTTGGGCGAAGTGACGGAAGAGAAATTGCAAATCGTTCGGGATTCCGATTACATCCTGCGCGAAGAAATTGCCAAGGCGGGGCTGGATCGCGAGATTTGGCAATACTTTACGGCATTGCCGAACATGCGCAGCGTAGGGGTCATGGGCGACGCTCGTACTTACTCCTACACCGTAGGTATCCGCGCGGTGACGTCCATCGACGGCATGACCGCCGACTGGGCGCGTATCCCGTGGGACGTGCTGGAGAAGATCTCTGTACGGATCGTTAACGAAGTCGAGAACGTGAACCGCGTCGTGTACGACATTACGTCGAAGCCGCCGGCCACGATTGAATGGGAATAGGTTATTAAACTCACAAATGCTCTCCTTTAGATGCCGGTTCAGGCAAATAAAGGAGAGCATTTTTGGTTAATTTACTGTTGTATCTATTGCTTTGGGTCTCTTGATTACTTTGAAATCAGTGTAAATTTTCACGAATAATTCAAATTACGAACAATAATATCACGAATTGAATCGAATATTCGTTTTTTTTGTTGACATTTTAGGACCCTCCGCCTAGAATAAATCATGTAATAAGCCTTGCTGACATGGCTTGTCTGGATATCGACAAAACCGCATAGTTCTTTTCGTATAATTCCGGGAATTGGCCCGGAAGTCTCTACGAGGTCACCGTAAATGATCTGGCTACGAAAGGAAGAAACGAAGGTATCGTTGGAGCGAGTTGGGGAAAGTTCGGGGATGTTGCTCGGATGAATGCTCCTGCTGCGAAAGCTTGCTTTGAACGAAAGCCTAGGGCTGTTGACTGATCCGAACGATCGTTTCTTCTGGATGTACGGTAACCCGAGGGATGTCGCCTCGGGCTTTTTGTCGTTTTCCGAAGGGAATGCAGGCAAAGTGGTGCTGTGATGCCAGTTGTTTGAACCAGGATTGTCAATTTTTAAGGGGGAGTAATTTTATCATGGATCGGTTTTTTAAACTGAAACAGAACGGTACGACGGTACGTACGGAAATTATGGCGGGCCTGACCACGTTTATGGCGATGGCCTACATCCTTACGGTGAACCCGAACACGTTGACGGCGTTTGGCCAGATCGAAATGGGTTGGTACTCCGTATTCTTGGCAACGGCGCTGTCCGCAGGGATTTTCACGATTGCCATGGGCCTTTTCATTAACTTTCCTGTAGCGCTTGCGCCGGGGATGGGTCTGAACGCGTATTTTGCGTCCGTCATTCTGTCATCTGCGACAACGGATCATCCGTTTACTTGGGAAATGGGCTTAACGGCTGTATTCATTTCCGGGTTGATCTTCATCCTGTTGACTTTAACGAAAGTTCGTCAAATGCTACTGGATGCCGTTCCAGATTCGTTGAAGCATGCAATTACGGTCGGGATCGGGTTGTTCATTACGATTATCGGTCTGAAAAACAGCGGGCTGATGACCATCGGCGTTGAAGCTGGCAGCGATATTCCGGCGAATACGTTCACCGATGTACTTTCCTTTGAAACGGTCATTCATTTAGGCAGTCTGGAGAACACGGACGTACAGCTTACTTTGATTGGTTTGTTGCTGATCGGGGTTTTGATGGTGCTGAACGTTCGCGGCGCGATTTTGCTGGGGATCCTGGGAACGACGGTTATCGCTTTGCTGATGGGGGTAGTGGACTTCGGTACTTTGTCCAATCCGCAAACGCCTTGGGTTCCAGACTTCACGCAAATTAACTTTGCACGCTTTGACTGGGACGGTATTTTGCATACAGGTATTATTTCCGCGATTGCGACTTTCACTTTCGTAGAATTGTTTGATACATTTGGTACTTTGGTAGGTACAGCTTCTCGTGCAGGAATCATGAAGGATCCAGAAGAAGGCAAAAAACGCGTCGGCAAAGCCATGCTGGTTGACGCAGCGGCTGTTACTGGCGGTGCATTGCTGGGGACTTCCACGACGACGGCTTATGTTGAAAGTGCAGCTGGCGTAGCAGAAGGTGGACGTACAGGGTTGACTGCCCTCACGACGGGGGTTTGCTTCTTGGCGGCCTTGTTCTTGGCTCCGATCGCCGCTTTGATCCCTGGTGCTGCAACGGCTGCAGCCTTGATCATCGTTGGTGTTCTGATGGTGCAATCGATCAAAGAGATCGACTTCTCCGATATGGTTATCGCTATCCCTGCGTTCTTGACGGTAACGATGATGCCGTTCACCTACAATATTGCGAACGGGATTTCGTTCGGTGTCGTGTTCTATGTGGTGCTGGCCTTCGCGGCCAATCTGATTGGCAAAAAGAAATACGACATCCACTGGTTAATGTGGGTATTGTTCGTTCTGATCATTCTTCGTTACATTTTCCTTGGCAGCCAAGGCTAATGATGAACTAACGGCCTCTCAAGCCTGCAGTCCCTTTGAGGATTGCAGGTTTTCTTTTTTTATATATTTATATATATAGTAGATTCTCGAGTGCAGGGGGCAATTTCCAAGTATTTCATTTGTATTTGTTTGAGAGGTTTGATATATTATAAAAGTCGCTCACAGCGACGAGGTAATTACGACGATGCATGAACCGGACAGTCGAAAAAAAGTTCTTGCATTCGAACGAATTACTTGATATAATATAAGAGTTGTCGCCGATAAGGTGATAACGAAGTTGATCTTTGAAAACTGAACAACGAGT